>NZ_DDBA01000044.1:0-61106 GCF_002333005.1 Empedobacter sp. UBA2044 | reverse complement strand
CAGTTTTTTGGATATTGCCTTTATTTACAACGAATTACGACTTTCTATTCCCAAAGTATTGTAAATAACCTTTAAATGATATTTCACGGTATTCTCAGAAATATAGAGTTCAGTTGCAATTTCTTTATTTGTAAATCCTTTCTTCACTAATTCGATGATATCCAGTTGTCTTTCCGAAAGATTATAATCACTTAAAATGATTTTCTTTTCAACTTGATTTGCGTTATTCGAATGATTAATCAAATCAGAAAGTTTATTTCTCATCCGTTCATTTTCATTTTCAACAAGTTTTCTTTTTTCGATGTTTATCTTGTAGAATTTATAAAGAACAATTAATAATATGATTAGAATTGTAGAAATAATAACTAGAAATAATCGGATATTTTTTTGATTTCGAACTTCTAAATCATTTCGTTTATTAATAATTTCTCGTTCTAAATTTTGTAATTTTCCACTTTGATTAATTGCATCATAATCAGTTGCAAGATCATTTACAATTAATCTTGTTTTGTATGCTTTTTCCCAATCTTCATTCTGCGCATAATACTAAGTAAGAGATTCATACATATTCAAAATATAAAGTTTTATACTATAATGTTTTGCATAATACAAACCTTTGTTAAAAGCTTCTAAAGCCTTCTTATTGTCCTTTGTTTCTGTATATAAGTGTAAAAGCTTTCTATAAATATTAGGTAAATGTTTGGGAGATTTTTGCTTCAAAATTTCTATACCTTCCAAATAATCTTTTTCTGCCTGAATATAATTTTTATTTAAACTATTCATTGTGCCTAAAACAGAAATATAAAAGCCATAAGTTTCTGCATCCAAATATTTTAAATTAGATTTATTTACTTTTTGAAGCAATTCCTTAACCTTATCATATTTTAAATAATCAAATTGGATGAAGATTCGTTCAATTAAAACTCTTGTCTCAACTTCGACTTTATATTTCGAACTCTTTAAACCATATTTTTCAGCAACGTTTAAATTTTCTTCTGCTTCTGGATAATTTAATAATGTTTTATACGTAAGATATTTTAACAAATACAAATTATATAAATCGTAATTCGTTACGTTTTTAGAATGTATAATACTATCCAATTTGATAATTGATTTATCAAATGAACCAATTTCATTATAAGATGAAATTTTTTTCTTTAGAATTTCGGAATTTATAGTGTTTCCTGTCCCTACCTGGGTAAAAAATAGAGTAAAGAATATAAAAAGTGTTTTGTTATTCATTTTTATTATATAACTGATATTTAGTAAAGTAATTCAACTACCTGTAGGTAGTAATCGTTAAACTACCTCATAACTACTCCTGCAAAAATAGGAATTTAAGTACTGAATCCTAAAATTTGCAAAGAATTTATTTAGCACATAAATCTGGTGTTAATAGCTAATTATTTATTAAAAATGAAGATTATTTTATCTACTTTATTACTACTGTTGTGTAGTTTAGGTTTCTCTCAAAATTTGGATTACAAAAATTTAAAACAATTTATTGGAAATCGTGTAAATGAGTTAGAGGATTTTTATAAGGTTTCTTCTACATCTATTGAAGATAATTTTGGAAACCAAAAAGTAATGTACAATTCAGTAAAAATTGAACCATATACGTTGAATATTGAGGTTGAAACTGAAGGGAAAAATATAAAGCGTATTGTGGTCAAAAATTCTGAAAATAGAACAAGTTTCTTTAAAAATATTGCAGAAGAAATAGAAAAAGAAGCTCCAATTAAGAAAAACTATAAGACGTATTATATCTCTTTAGTTAAGAACTCTACAAAAAAGAAAATTTATCAAGAATCAATTGATCAATTAATTGATTTATTGAAAAAACCGACCACCAATCTAAAAGAAAATTATGGTTTACTGGAATCTAGTCCTCTAAAAACCATAATTACAATCAACGAAACTGAAAGTATTTTAGAAATCAATTAAAATTAAGTCAATATTTAAAACAATTAACAATGAAAAACATTTTTATTTTAGGGTTAGGTCTTATGGCTTCGCTAGCATTTGGACAAGTAGATAAAATTTACAAACATTCTGGTGAGATTATCGAAGGTCAGATTAAGCGTGTGGGAGAATTTACAGTAGAATATACGTATGATGGAGAAGATGCTATACAGTCTTTGAGTAAATATTCTGTTAATAAAGTATTTTACGGGAAAAGCACTCGTATTGAGGATGTTTCTGATAAAATTGAAATTACTGACGATAAAGATTGGGGGAAAGTGATTATTTTGGAAGATAAATCTTTGGTTGCAGGTTTGAAAAAAGGAGATGATTTAAAATCTAAAACAGGTATGATTAACTTCAGAACTGGAAATGGAAAAGATGAGCGTGCAGAAAAAGTTTTAAAACAACAAGCTGCAGAAGTTAGATGTCCATTTATTCTACTATTATCTGATAAAATGACAGGTAAATCGGCAAAGAAAACAGGAAGTTGCTACAAGTACCAGTAATAGGATTACTAAGAACTTTTAACTATATAATGTACTATTAATTATTTGACAAATAAGTCGTGGTAACTCGCGGCTTATTTTCTTTTAAAAAATGAACAAAGAAATAGTGTATTCACGAAAACGCAAACGAACTACAAATTTTGGTTCAAAAAAAATAAATTACTTAGATATTTTGATTGTTGTTTCAATTATTATTGTCACAATCTCAGTTATAATCAACTATTTGAATTAATTTTTTAGAAATACTCGCTACTACTTCACTTTATCTTTGATCCACTTCGCAACGGGTTTCTCAAAATATTCAAACGTTAATGCACTTAAAATTAAAGCAATTACGAAATAAATTCCAATTTTCTGAAAATCATTGATTTTCGGTAAATATTGATTTCCATATTTTATCACAATCATATGAATCATATAAAATGCAAAACTAATTTCACCTAAATAAACCAATGTTTTATGTTGAAGAATTCTCGAAAAGAAACCTTTTTGTAAAGCAAAAATTAGGACAATTCCAACCATCGGAATCCAATAATAAATTCCGTAACGAAAAGCTCTCGCAACATCATTGTGGAAGTAGAAAAAGATTGCCAAAACAGCAATTGCAGCGATTTCTATTAAAGTTCCTCTCGAAAAATTGATAGGCGTATCTTTTATCTTTTTATAGATTTGACAGGTAATAATTCCTAAAATAAAATCGAAACTGCGAACAATTGGATTGATGTAAAAAATCGCTTTTTCCAATTTCATATTTGTTCTGAAATAAGGTTCTGCAAAAATAATAATCGGAATAATTAGTAATAAAATATATTTCAGTTTCGGGAATTTATGCAACCAAATCACATAAAAAGGAAACATCAAATAGAAAAATAATTCGGTCGAAATACTCCAGGAAACGTTATTAATAGAGAAATAAAAATCTTTTACCGGAATATAAGATTGCAATAAAAATAAGTTCGCACCTGCAATATCCCAATGAAAATAACCTTGCCAAACATTGATGATAACAAATGGTAACATGACACAAAAGGTTAGGACATGAAGTGGATAAATTCGAGCAATTCGCGCGATATAAAACTTCTTTTTATCAAAATTTGGATTGTCGATGACTTTCTTTTCGTAATTAAGCGCTATAACAAATCCGCTTAAAATAAAGAAAAAACCAACACCAAGATAACCTTCGAAAAAGACGTTATTTTTTAGATAATTATACCAAGCTAAATCAGTTTTTACAAACGTTAAATGGCTTAAGAAAACGACAAAAGCAAAGAAAAAACGTAAAGAAGTTAAGCTATTTAGCATTAGTCAATAATTTTAATTTCCATTTGATAATATTCGTCAAACATGCGAATAAATTCTTCCAATTTACTTTCTCTTACTGAAATTGTAAACATACATTTATCAGAAAAATGTTTGTCTTTAATTTCTCCAGAAATCCGATAGACATTGCGTTCTACAATTCCTTGTTGATCATAGTTAAAAACCATTTTCACACGTTTTGAAACAAATTTTTCTACAATATTTGCTTCTTCTAACACAACTTGTGCCGCATATTTATAGGCTTTTACCAAACCAGGAATTCCTAATTTTGTTCCACCAAAATAACGTACAGAAACAATTAAAACATTGGTGATTTCGCTTGATAAAATTTGATTATAAATTGGTAAACCAGCCGAACCATTTGGCTCACCGTCATCATTTGCACGATGATTTTTACCATCTATACCAAGAGCGTACGCGTAACAATGATGATTTGCATCGGGATGAATTTCGCGTAATTGATCCAAATAAATTTTGATGTCATCTTCATTTTCAATTGGATAAGCAAAATTAATAAACTTACTACCCAATTCTTTGAAAATTACATCTTCCACCGCTTTCTCGATTGTACGATAATTGTCCGTCATGTTGTATTGAAAAGTAGCGCAAAGATAGTTTAAATAGTACTTTTAAAGAAAAAAGGTTTTATATTTATGAATGATGAAAAAATTTAATATAAATGAAAGCTTATTTATTTTTATTCATACTAATGTGTTCGAGTATTCTTTTTGCCAGAGTATTTCAAAGAAGGAATTTAAAAGGATCATTAATAATTCAATGATAGATTATAATTATAGAATTATTACAGATAATCAAGATAGTATGTTTTACAAAACTGAAAATCTGAAGATTTATAATAGTTCAATTGGAAAATCTAAATTTCAATTTCGTCGTACAATAGAATTTAGATTTTTGAAAAATAATAAAGTAAATTTAATTGATTGCCAAAATTGTAATGAACCATCATTTTGCTATGTAACAAAAAAACAAAATATTTTTAATTATAAAATTGATAATGTTGGTGGGAAATTAATATTTAAGCTACAAAATAAATTTTATAAAATGAGTTTTCTTGTTGAATCAATAAATAACATAGAATTTGAGAAGAATAAATTTTCTGAAATAATTATTAAACGAAAATTTTAATAAATTCAAATAAATCATAAATAAAAAAAGAACCTTAAAATCTAAGGCTCTTCAATTTCTATTCTATTTTCGAAAATATTTAATTCATCATTCAGAAAACGATGTTTTTC
Source organism: Empedobacter sp. UBA2044 (assembly GCF_002333005.1). Lineage (NCBI taxonomy): Bacteria > Pseudomonadati > Bacteroidota > Flavobacteriia > Flavobacteriales > Weeksellaceae > Empedobacter > Empedobacter sp. UBA2044. Next base: position 56,059 of record NZ_DDBA01000044.1, on the reverse strand, counting down.
AGTTCGTGTTCCTTTCAGTCGAGGAGCTAAAATTCCTTCATTCCAAATAGTATCCGAGCTCAAAATTCGTGCTTCATCCCACAAATCAGCATCAATAAAATGTCGTATGGTATCACTTCCACCTTCAATAATTAAGGATTGAACATTGTTTTCGTATAAATAATCCATCACTTGTGGCAATATTTTTTGCGTAAAATCTAATTGAACAAGTTCTAAATTTTCTTCAGAACAATTTTCAATCGAATTGAAAATTACAGTAGGTTGTGTTTGATCAAACAAATGGAAACTTCTCGGAATCGCTAAGTTTTTGTCAATCGCAATTCTCAACGGATTATTTCCTTTCCATAATCGTGTGTTAAGTTGTGGATTATCAATCAAAGCGGTGTTTTTTCCAACCAAAATAGCTTGTTCTTCCGTTCGCCATTTATGTACTAACTGTTTTGTATATTGGTTTGTAATCCACAATTGTACATCATCACGCCCCATGTATCCGTCTTCTGTTTGCGCCCATTTTAAGATAATATATGGACGTTTTTTCTGATGAAATGTTATAAAACGCTTATTGAGTTTGATACATTCTTTTTCCAAAACACCAAGCGTTACATCAACACCATTTTTCAACAAACGTAAATAACCTTGCCCATTTACTTTCGCAAAAGGATCTAAAGTTCCAATTATGACTTTTGGAATTTCTTTTTCTATAATCAAATCCGCACAAGGAGGCGTTTTTCCGTGATGCGAACAAGGCTCTAACGTAACATATAACGTAGATTCTTTTAATAATTCTTGATTTTTAACCGAATTAATAGCGTTCACTTCGGCGTGCGGTCCGCCATATTCTGACGTAAAACCTTCGCCTATAATTTTGTTGTTATGTACAATAATAGAACCAACAAACGGATTAGGATATGTTGTTCCTAACCCGTTTGTTGCAATTTGTATACAACGAGCCATATATTGCTCATCGATAGATTGTTGTGTCATGCCTAAAAATTATGCATTAAAATCAATATTGAATAATGTTTTCAGTTTGATTTCTGCTTCAATTAATTTTTTACGTTTATCGTCAATTTGTTTGTAAACGTCTTTTAATAAAGGATTATTCTCATTTGCATTCGAAAAGAAATGTACATTATTATCCAATTGATTGATTTCTTTTTCTAAATCCTCAATTATTTTACGTGTTTTTCTAATCTCGTCATCCAATAAATTTCCATTATTTCCAGATTTTACTTTATTGACAAATGATTTCAACTTATAATCGTTCAATTCATTTTTAGAAAGATTTAAAGCATCTAATTTTTTGTGGTAAACATCTGTAAATTCTTGATTGATTGAAGTTTTTTCTGATGGAACTTTTCCTAAACTTGTCCAATTATGTTGGATTTCTTCTAGTTGTTTCAACGCCTCTTCTTTGTTTTCAGAAATCGTTTGATTTTTGAAATCGTCTAAGAAAGCTTGTTTCTTTTCTAAATTTTGTTCCATTTTTTGATTCGCTTGTTCGTGACGTTTTTTGTAACGATCAAAGAATTGATTACATGTATCTTTGAATTCTTTCCAGATTTTGTCTGAATTTTTTCTTGGAACATGTCCAATTTTTTTCCAATCATTTTGGATTTTTTTAATCACTTGTACAGAAGCATTCCAATCCGTGCTTTCCGTATGTTGTTTTGCAATTTCTAACAAAGCCAATTTCTTTTCAAGATTCAGTTGTTGCTCTGATTTTAGATTTTTATAGAAATCATTTTTGATGTGATTAAATTGTCTTGTCACTTCTTTGAAAGCTTCCCAAGTTGCAGAATTTTTATCTTTCGGAACACGTCCAATTGTGATAAAGTTCTCACGCAAAGAGTTTATTTCAGAAATAGCTTTTTGCCAATCGCCATGCGATTTTGTTGTTGCTTGCTCAGAAATTTCTTTGATACGAGCGATAATTTGATTCTTCTTTTCTAAATTATCTTTTTGCTCTTGTTTTATTTTTTCATTCAATTCCCCTTTACGGTCATGAATTTTATTTGTTAATTCTTTGAATTTTTGCCACGTTGGTTCGCGCAAATCTTCTTGTACAGGGACGGCTTCTTCTTTCCATAAACGATGCAAATATTGCAATTCATTCAAAGCTTTTTGCACGTTTTGCTCTCCAATTAATTCTTCTGCACGTTTAATAATCGATTGACGAACTTCCAGATTATGTGCATAATCCAATGTTTGCAATTCCTTATTCATATCCAAATATGTGTAGAAATTATCTAAGTGGAAAAAATAATTTTTGAATACATTTTCAGCATTTTTGCTCGGAATTCTTCCTGCATTGTGCCAACGAGTTTTTAACTCACGAAATTTCTTGAACATTGCCGCCGAAGAATCACTTGGTTCTTGATACAAGGCTTTCAATTCGTCAATAATTTCTAAACGTTCCTTTAAATTATCAGATTCCTTTTTTTCGTTTTCTTTATGAAAAACTGCTAATTGATTTTTAAAATCGTTGTAAACAGCGTTAAATTTTGCTCTAAAAGATGTTTCGTATTTAAAATCTAATTCATCACCACCTTCACTTAAGAAAGCTTCTTTTTTTGCAGCTTCATCTTCTTCTAATTTAGTTTTGAATGCATCACGAATTTGATTAAAATGCTCGCGAATCTCTTGAACATCATATTTGCTTAATAGATTTTTTGCTTCGTTAATCAAAACATCAAAACTAAATTTTTCGTAATCTTTGAACGAAATATCGCTTATTTTTTCTTGGTTCGTTAACTCTACCGTTTTGTAAGATTCCGTGTTAGAGTCGTTTGTATTTGCAGGTTTAGGTAATTGTTCTCCGTCTGCATTTTGCAGGTTATCCATTTCAGTATTCATAAGAAATTAAGTTTTGTTTCTCAAATCTAATAAAATTTGAGGACAATATCAAGTCTATTTTGTACGATTATTCCAAATTTCCCAAGCTTTTTCGGCTTGTAGAACCAACATTTCGTGACCATTTTTTATTTTGGCTCCATTTTGTTGACCATTTTCTAAAAATTTTGTCAATGGTGGATTGTAAATCAAGTCGTACAATAAATGATTTTCGTTGATAAATTGGTAGGGTAGAAGTGGAGCGATTTCAGTATTTGGAAAAGTACCAGCTGGCGAACAATTCACAATAATTTGATGATTATGAATGATTTCTTTATTTAATTCATCATATGAATAATGATTTTCAGTTTTTGTTCTTGAAACTATTTTATATTCAATTTTCAATAAATCAAGAATATAAAAAACCGCTTTTGCAGCACCTCCATTTCCTAACACCAATGCTTTTTTATGATGAGGTTCTAAAATAGGTTCTATCGAATGATGAAAACCATAACAATCTGTATTATGCCCGATTCGTTTTCCATCTTGTATCAAAACTGTATTAACCGCACCAATTGCTTTAGCTTCTGGTGATAATTCGTCCAAAAATGGAATGATTTCTTGTTTGTAAGGAATTGTAACATTAAAGCCCACTAAACCTTCGGTTTCGAATACTTTTTCTACTTCATCGATTTGCTGTAAATCAAAAACATTGTAGACAGCGTCTACAATGTTTTCGTTTTTAAATTTTTCAGCAAAATAAGATTTAGAAAATGAATAGGAAATATTTCTTCCGATTAATCCAAATTGTCTTTCTTCTGTTTTATTTTTATTGAATTGAGCTTTCACAATTCGGATAATCAACGGCATATTCGCCAATAATATAATTCCGAAAATGAATTTCTCTAAATTATTTTTTACAATGTCAAACTGACCTAATGTGTGTCCCAAAAGAGAAATAACACCAACCCAAAGTACCGCGCCTATAAAACTATAGGTAATAAATGTGCGATAATTAAGGTTTGTAACACCGCAAATAAATGGAATTATTGTACGAACAACAGGCATAAAACGAGCGATAATAATTGCTTTTTTACCATTTTCGTTAAAAAATTCTGTTGCTTTTTCGATATGTTTCTTTTTAAGAAACCACGAGTCTTTTCGTCCTAAAATCCAGCCACCAAATTTTCGTCCAACATAATAATTTACGTTATCACCAAGAATTGCTGCAACCATCAGTAATGGAATAATATATTCGATATGCAAATGGTTTTGATCATCGCTTGCTGCAATCATTCCAATCGAAAAGATTAGTGCATCTCCAGGTAAAAAAGGCATTAAAAATGACATGATAATTAAGCCTGTTTCAGCAAAAATTATCAAGAATAAAATAGCATATATCCAATAACCGTAATTATTGATAATGTCCATTAATACCTTGTCTGGGCGTTGAACAAAATTAGTGATAAACTCAATAATAGATTGCATTTTTTATTTTTTAAGCTCTAATTATATCAGCTCCAATAGCACGTAAACGTACATCGATATCTTCATAACCACGGTCAATTTGATCGATATTATGAATAACAGTTTTTCCTTTTGCAGAAAGGGCAGCTATCAATAAAGACATACCAGCACGAATATCTGGAGAAGTTAATTCGGCTCCTTTTAAAGGAGTTTCGTGATTAAGACCAATAACAGTTGCGCGATGTGGATCACATAAAATAATTTGCGCTCCCATATCAATTAATTTATCCACGAAGAATAAACGAGACTCGAACATTTTTTGGTGGATCAAAACGCTTCCTTTTGCTTGAGTGGCAATTACCAAGATAATTGATAATAAATCTGGTGTAAATCCTGGCCAAGGCGCATCAGAAATTGTTAAGATAGAACCGTCAATAAAACGCTCGATTTCGTAATGTTCTTGTGCTGGAATATAGATGTCGTCATCACGACGCTCTAATTTGATTCCTAATTTTTTGAACACATCTGGAATAACACCTAAATTCTCCCACGAAACATTTTTGATTGTTAATTCAGATTTTGTCATGGCAGCTAAACCAATCCATGATCCAATTTCAATCATATCTGGTAAACATGTATGTTCAGTTCCGCCTAACTTCTCAACTCCTTCAATCGTTAAAAGATTCGAAGATATTCCAGAAATTTTAGCACCCATTCGGTTCAACATTTTACACAATTGTTCAATGTAAGGCTCACATGCAGCGTTGTAAATAGTTGTTGTTCCTTTTGCTAAAACTGCAGCCATAATAATATTTGCAGTTCCTGTTACAGAAGCTTCTTCCAATAACATATAAGAACCTTGCAATCCGTTTTCGTCTACTTCTACACCGTAGAAATCTTCGTCTGGATTGAAGCGATATTTTGCTCCTAACGCAAAGAAACCTTCGAAGTGCGTATCTAAACGACGACGCCCAATTTTATCTCCTCCAGGTTTCGGCATAAAAGCTTCTCCGAAACGAGCTAAAAGTGGTCCCATTAACATGATTGATCCACGTAATGCAGCACCATCTTTACGAAATTGTTTTCCTTTTAAATAATCTAATCGTAATTCGTCGGCTTGGAAAGTAAAATCTCCTTTTCCATTTTTTTGTGTTTTTACGCCTAAATCACCCAAAATTTCAATCAAACGATTGACATCTCGGATGTCTGGAATATTTTTAACACGAACTTGTTCATTGGTTAATAAAACCGCACATAAAATTTGTAGTACTTCATTTTTAGCACCTTGCGGAGTAATTTCTCCTTTCAAAGGTTTCCCTCCCTTTATTTGAAATGTAGCCATTTAGTTGTATTAAATAGTTTTGATTTAACCTTTATTGTTTCGAACGTTTTGGTTTCGATTGTTGTTATTTTGATTATTTCGGTTATTGTTGTTTTGACGATTATTCGAATTTTGGTTATTATTTCGATTGTTGTTATTTTGATGATTACGATTATTGTTTTGGTAACTTCTATTGTTTTGATTGTTGTTTGAATGATTATTATTCGAATTTAAACGATCAGGAGAAACCAAATGATCATCAACTTTTCTCAAATCAATTTTACCATCAGATAATTCGTACAAATGATTAAAAATAACTTGATCATCAACAGTATCTTTATTCCAAAGTAAATAACATTTTTTCATGTGATTGGCAATCGCAAAGTACAAACCTTCGCGTTTTTCGCCTTCTTCCCACGTTACAGCAACATCAATCATTTTACGAATATTGTTTCCGTAATATCTGTATTTATAGATGCTTTTTGGATATTCTACTTTATTTGGTTTACTATTTACCGTATCTTTTTTTGTCGGAATTGGATAAGGAGATTTTACATCCAAATCAAATTCTGCCATGATAAAAAGTTGATCCCAAAGTTTATGTTGAAAATCTGGTACATCGCGCAAGTGAGGATTTAATTCTCCCATTACTTCAATTATAATTTCGGCAAATCCGTTGCGTTCTGTTTCGTCTGTTATTGTTTTACAATGATTTACCATTTCTTGAATATGACGACCATATTCTGGAATAATCAATTGCGAACGAAGTGTATTATATTCCATTAAATTTTCTAATGTATTGGTTACAAATTTACAAAATTCTATCCGATTATTTGGGTAGAAAAGGTGTATTGATTGCTAATTTTTTATTAAATTTTATTCCTTAACAAACGATTATAGTCGGAAGAAGATAAGCCGTAAAACAAGATTTTGTCTATTTAATTCAAAACAGTTAAAAATCTTTATCACCAAGGAAAATTAAGTTAAAACCTTTTGGTTGTCAACAAATATAGTATTTTCTTTTAATAAAAAGTAAATTTGGGTTTTTGTTTGAATGATTTAAATGAATATATTTTTAATTTAAACTTTATCCTCAAATTACACGCATTCAACGTATCTTTAGGGCAATTAAACAATAAATTATGAAAATAAAGTCGATAATAGCACTTTTTTTTCTCGCTACCACTTTTACTTTTGCTCAAACAAAACAGATTTTAATTGAAAATGTTAGAATTTTAGATCATCAAACTCAAGCATTAACATCGCCGATGAATGTTTTGGTTTCTGGGCAAAAAATTGAAAAAATTAGTTCTGCAAAAATTTCTTCACCTAATCAAGACGTTGTAAAAATTAATGGAGGAGGAAAAACGTTGATGCCAGGTTTGATAGATGTTCATGTACACATGGTATTTGGTTCATTGACGATGGCGCAAATGATGTCGCCAGATATGTCCGAAGAAATGTTAATGAATAAGGTTGGCGAAGCTTCCCACAAAATGTTGATGCGTGGTTTTACGAGTGTTCGTGATGCTGGTGGGCCAATTTTTCCCTTGAAATTAGCCATCGATAAAGGTAAAGTTGCAGGGCCTAGAATTTGGCCTTCGGGTGCAACGATTAGTCAAACAGCTGGTCACGGAGATTTTAGAACTCCTGATGAACGTTCGCGTCGTTTTTTTGGTAAAGCATCTCGTGCAGAGGAATTAGGAGCTACTTTTATTGCTGATGGAAGAGATGAAGTTTTGACTGCAACAAGAGAGAATTTACGTTTTGGTGCGAGTCAAATCAAATTAATGGCAGGTGGAGGAACGTCTTCTGCTTATGATCCGATTGATGTTACACAATATACTTTTGACGAAATGAAAGCTGCAGTTGATGCTGCTGAAGATTGGGGAACGTATGTAATTCTCCATTATCTTGCGTAACCATCTTTAAAATTTCGGCATTTGTAAACCATTTTTGAAGACGTAATATGTAACTATTTTGATCATCATTCAACTCAGGTTCAAACAAGAAATCCGTTCCCCATGCAAGCTTCACACCAAGTTTTTTTGCTAAAGGCCAAACTTTATCTTGACCATCCAAAACTGGTTTACGTTTTTCTTTTCGCTGCTCGTCCATGTTTTCATTATTATCCATCAAATTTTGAAGGCTTAACCAAACTCCTTTTTTGGCAAGAATTTTTAATGTTTCTTCATCTAACATTTGACCATGCTCAATTGACTTCACTCCTGCTTCCACAGCACGTTGCACAGCTCTCGGCGTATAGGCATGTACCATTGTTGCAATTATCTGGTTTAAGAAGTCCATATCCAGGGAAATTAGGCGTTGTTGAAGAACAAGCTTTAGCCGATTTGATTTTGGTTGATGGAAATCCGTTGAAAGATTTATCATTAATTGCTAATCCTGATAAAAATTTTTTAGTGATTATTAAAGATGGACAGATCTATAAGAATACAATTAAAACTAAAAAGTAAAATTATCGTACATCATAAAAAAAACGAGGTTAATTTTTATTTTACCTCGTTTTTTTAGTTGTAAAAATTAGAAATTTTAGATCTTATTTATTAGCTTGAAATTTGTTGAAAAAGTCAATGGTTTATTTATAAAAAATATTGATTTTGAATGAGTAAAACTGTAAATTAATAATTAAATCTTAATAAAAATGTCAATACTAGAAAATATTTATTATAGAGTAATTCTTCCAGAAGATGAGATTAAAGCAACACTGATAATTGTCCATGGTATGCAAGAACATAGTGGGCGATATGAGAATTTTGCAAAGTATTTGACGGACAAAGGAATTCTAGTTTTGTTATATGATCATTTAGGACATGGAAAAACAGCGAAAATAGAAGAAGATTATAGTTTTTTTAGTTTAGATAGTCCAACAGAAAAACTGATTGAAAATACTAAAATTATGGTAAAATGGTTAGAAGATCAATATCCTTTATTACCACATTTTATTTTGGGGCATTCAATGGGATCGTTTATAACACGTTGCCTACTTCAAGAATATGGAAATCATTTTGATGGTGCTATAATTATGGGAACAGGAGGTAGAATTCCTGGAATTAAATTATTGAGTAGTTTTTTAAGTCTTCTAAATAAATTGATTCCTCATAAAAGAAGTAAATTACTTAATATTATTTTTTTAAAATCAAATAATAAATATTTTAAAAATGAAGAAAATTTTTATGAAACTAATTGGCTTAGTTTAGATGAGTTAAATCGTTTAAATTTTCTGAAAGATCCTCTTTGTGGAATACCTTTCACTGTTAATGGTTTTTATACTTTGATTAATTTAAATATACAAGCAACAAAAAAGAATTGGACAAAAGCTATACCGCAATCTTTACCTATTTATTTTGTGAGTGGAGCAGATGATCCAATTGGTGATTTTGGTAAAGGAGTTTTGCAATCGTATAAAGATTTAGAGCAAAATGGTTTTGAAAAAGTTTCAATAAAATTATATCCAAACTTGAGACATGAAATATTGAATGAATCTATTAAAGAGCAAGTTTATCAAGATATTGTATTGTAGATTGGTTAACGGTTTTGATAAATCATAAAAAAATAGAGCAAAAAGACGTTTAATAAATCTTTTTGCTCTAAAAAAAACTATTCTCCTAAAAGAACACCAGAAACATTCCAATAACTGAAACTATTTCCTTCAGGTTTTCCTTGCGGTATTTTTACTTGTATACTATGTTTTCCGGCTTTTAAATTGCCTAAATCTATGAAGTATGGATTTGTGATTGTTCCAGGACACCAATTAGAACGGCTATAATCTGATGATGATAAACCATTATCAAAATTACCAGAAGCAGGATTATAAGCGCGATACGAACCACAATCTTGTCTCCAAGGAACTATATTAAATACTTTTTGTCCATCAAGAAAAATACTATTTTCTTTTGGAACAAACTCATCTCCATTTTCCCAACCGCCATGTCCAGTTGTTGTAAATCTTAATTTAGCATTGTTGTAATCTTCTTTCAGCGTGAATTCTACCGTAAAACCATTCGGATTTTCGAATAAAGTAGGGTATTCTTGTCCAGCCATTTCCATCACATTTGCAGTGTTGAAAATTGGTAAAGCCTTTTTAATTGGCATTGTTGTAGAACCTGATGGATGAACAGAAATATTGGCAGAAATAATATGTCCGCCTTGATCATAATTTCCAATAAAGAAACCGATTAAAACCTCTTGATTAGATAATAAACCTTGGAATTCTGTGATTTCTTGACGATATTTTGCTTCGGTTTCCCAAGTTTGATTTTTTAATTGAATATGATTGAATTTTTTGATTCCAAAAGGTGTGAAAAATCGCATTAATTCTATCGTTGGTGAATAATTTTCAGTTAAAAAATAACCTTGATATTTTTTATTATTTGCTGATGTATAAATTGGTAATTGATTGATTCCTTTTTGTAAACCATCCATAAATGTAATTTTAGAATCACGTGGAATCAAAAATACAGAACCTGTTCTATCGTAAGCATCACCATTTGATTGTTGCGAAACATTTAAGAAAACTTGGCTTCCTACTTTAATTTGAGGAATTTTAATTTTTCGAATTACAACAGTTCCATTTGCAAAGCGATAAATTGAATCATTTGACGAAAAATCTTTACTAAAATTAACTTGTTGATGTGATAAAAGCGGAATATCGACAAATTTACTTTTCCAAATAATATCTTTATATGTCAATAAATCAACTCGATTTTGATGCAATTCTTTTTGAATAAATTGACTTGGAATCAAATCTTTTTCACGTTCTATTTTTGAAGCTCGAATGGTTGAATTATTATTTCGAGTAAGTTCTAAAACAAACCCCAAATTCATTCCAACCATTGTTGGTGAGGCATTCAAATCCATATTGTCAACAAACCAAACGTCTATTGTATTCGAATTGATATTTGTCGTCGCCTTTTTACAACGTAAACCTAAAATTCGTTTCGTTTCTTTAGAAATTGTGAAAACAGATTTATTAAACGCAACCGAATCATTTGTAATGATAGAATTAGTCGGATCAAATTGTGTAATCAAGGAAATAATTGATGGATTTGTTTTGGTATAATAAAACATTTCATCAGGATAATTTGATGAATAACTAAAACTTTGTTGCTTTCCAATAACTGTTTCTTTTGTATTAGCAATAACTTGTATGGGGTTATTTTCTTCGACTTTTTTTCCATTCGAAAAGCGTTCATACGTAATTTTGTAGGTTTCCTGCGCATCAAGAATAATAGCCTGAATACAAAAAATAATAAGTAGAATTGATTTCAATTTCATGTGTGATAAAATAAAAAAGGTTTACAAACGAATTGTAAACCTATAAAATTATCTGATTGTATGGAAAAATATCTTACACAAAAGCATTAATTCCTGTCACATCTGCGCCAGTTATTAGTAAATGGACATCATGTGTTCCTTCGTAAGTGATTACAGACTCAAGATTTGCAGCATGTCGCATCATAGGGAAATCGCCTACAATTCCCATTGCACCAATGATTTGTCGTGACTCTCTCGCAATATCGATAGCCATTTTTACATTATTTCGTTTTGCCATTGATATTTGTTCAGGCGTTGCTTTATTTTCGTTTTTCAGTGTTCCTAATCGCCAACATAACAACTGAGCTTTCGTTATTTCTGTAATAAATTCAGCTAATTTTTTCTGCTGTAATTGATAAGAAGCAATCGGTTTTCCAAATTGTGTTCGTTCTAATGAATATTTTAAAGCTGATTCGTAACAATCAATTGCAGCACCAATTACACCCCAAGAAATTCCGTATCTAGCAGAATTTAAACAAGATAATGGTCCGCGTAAACTACTCACTTCTGGTAAAATTTGAGATTCTTCAATCTTCACATTTTCGAAAACTAATTCACCTGTTTTTGAAGCTCTTAATGACCATTTATTCAAAGTTTCTGGTGTTGTAAAACCTTGCATACCGCGTTCTACAATTACACCACGAATTTTTCCTTCTTCATCTCTTGCCCAAACAACTGCAATATCACAAATTGGTGAATTTGTAATCCACATTTTTGCTCCATTTAAGATATAATGATCACCATTTTTTGTTAAACGAGTTTCCATTCCGCCTGGATTTGAACCATGATTTGGTTCAGTTAATCCAAAACTTCCAACGAATTCTCCTGAAGCTAATTTTGGTAAATATTTGCGTTTTTGTTCTTCTGATCCAAAAGAAAAAATTGGATACATCACTAACGAAGATTGTACTGATGCAGCAGAACGAACAGCCGAATCGCCGCGTTCTAATTCTTGCATGATTAATCCGTACGACATTTGATCCAAGCCTGCACCTCCATATTCTTCAGGAATATAAGGTCCTAAAGCACCAATTGCACCTAATTTTTTCATTAAATCTGGAATATCTTTATGATGTTGCGCGGCATCATCTATCACAGGTTTTATTTCGTTATCCACAAAATCTCGAACAGATTGACGAATTAATTTATGTTCTTCGGTTAATAAATCATCAATCTTAAAATAATCTGTAGTTGAATTCATTTTATGCGGTTTTATTTTATTAAATCTAACGATTATTCATTAAATTAAAAATTATTCTGAATAATATTTATTAAAAATTTTAATTTATGAAACTTTTGACTAATTTAGGTAAAAGTTAAAAACACAAAATAACACAAAAAAATGATAGAAAACGAATTAAAAGAATTAGGTATTTCTTCCGAAAATCTTGGAACATCAACAGGAAATACTTGGTTTGGAAAAGGTGAAGAGCTTTCTTCTTACTCGCCAGTAGATGGAAAATTGATTGGAAAAGTAAAATCATCAACAAAAGATGATTATGAAGAAGTGATAAAAGAGGCACAAGTTGCTTTCAAAGAATGGCGAATGGTTCCTGCTCCGAAACGTGGAGAAATTGTGCGTCAATTTGGAGATAAACTTCGTGAGAAAAAAGCTTCCTTGGGAAAATTGGTTTCGTACGAAATGGGAAAATCCTATCAAGAAGGTTTGGGTGAAGTGCAAGAAATGATTGACATCTGTGATTTTGCAGTTGGATTATCGCGTCAATTATATGGTTCGACAATTCATTCGGAAAGACCTTTGCATCGCATGTACGATCAATATCATCCGCTTGGAGTTGTCGGCGTTATTTCTGCCTTCAACTTTCCAGTTGCTGTATGGTCTTGGAATACGTGTTTAGCGATGGTTTGCGGTGATGTTGTTGTTTGGAAACCAAGTGAAAAAACGCCTTTATGTGCAGTTGCATGTCAGCATATTTTAGCAGAAGTTTTAAAAGCAAATAATATTTCAGAAGGAGTTTCTTCTTTGGTGATGGGCGATAAAACAATTGGAGAATTGATTGCACAAGATTCCCGTGTGGCTTTGGTTTCTGCAACAGGTTCTACGCGAATGGGAATTGAAGTGAATAAAGTTGTTGCAGCTCGTTTGGGTAAAACAATTTTAGAATTAGGTGGAAATAATGCGATTATTGTTACACCAGATGCTGATCTAAAAATTATGTTGACTTCGGCTGTTTTTGGTGCAGTTGGTACGGCTGGACAGCGTTGTACAACAACAAGGCGTTTGATTGTTCATGAATCGATTTATGATAAAGTAAAAGAATCGTTAGTAAATGCTTACAAACAGATAAAAATAGGTAATCCGTTGGATATAGCAAATCATGTTGGACCGTTGATTGATAAACATGCGGTTGAAATGTATTCAAAAGCATTAGAAAAAATTAATGAAGAAGGAGGAAAGATTATCGTTGAAGGAGGAATTTTAGAAGGAAATGGTTTTGAAAGCGGTTGCTATGTAAAGCCTGTTATTGCTGAGGTTGAGAATCATTTTGATATTGTTCAACATGAAACTTTTGCTCCAATTTTATATTTAATCAAATATTTTGGAGATGTGTTAAATGCAATTGAAATTCAGAATAATGTGGCACAAGGTTTATCGTCTTCTATTATGACAAATAATCTTCGTGAAGCTGAATTATTCTTGAGTCAGCAAGGCTCTGATTGTGGAATTGCAAATGTAAATATCGGAACTTCTGGAGCTGAAATTGGCGGCGCTTTCGGTGGAGAAAAGGAAACTGGAGGTGGGCGTGAGTCAGGTTCGGATGCTTGGAAAGCGTATATGCGACGACAAACGAATACAATTAATTATTCGACAGAAGTGCCATTGGCGCAAGGAATTAAGTTTGATTTTTAAAAATTTACAGAGATGAGTACAGTACACGAAAGATTAGCAAAACATATATTGGCAGATGGATATCCGATTGTAATGGATATGGATAAGTCGCATGGATCCTATGTTGTAGACGAAAATGGCATTGAATATTTGGATTTATTTTCAATGTTTGCTTCGACTGCGATTGGTTATAATCATCCACATTTGATGGCGAAAATAGATTTTTTAGGTCGAAATGCAGTCAATAAACCTGCGATGTCAGACATTTATACAAAAGATTACGCCGATTTAATTGATACATTTGAGCGTGTAGCGATGCCGAAAGAATTGCAATATTTATTTTTTATTTCTGGTGGAACATTGGCAGTAGAAAATGCATTGAAAACGGCTTTTGATTGGAAAACAAGATTAAACTTTTCGAGAGGAATTGAGAAAGAAGCAAGTGATGTTATTCATTTTAAACAAGCTTTTCATGGGCGTTCTGGTTATACATTATCGCTAACGAATACGAAAGATCCTCGTAAATACGAATATTTTCCAAAGTTTGATTGGCCAAGAATTGAAAATCCAAAACGAATTTATCCTGTTACAGAAGATAATTTATGCAAGGTTGTTGAGGCTGAAAAACGTGCGATTGAACAAATTGAAAATGCTTTAGAAACACGCAAAAATAAAGTTGCTTGTATTATTATTGAGCCGATTCAAGGTGAAGGAGGAGATAATTATTTTCGAAAAGAATTCTTTCAGAAATTGAGAGAAATTTGTGATAGAGAAGAGATTTTATTGATTTTTGATGAGGTACAAACAGGAATGGGAATGACTGGTAAAATGTGGGCTTTTCAGCATTATGATGTGATTCCTGATGTGATTTCGTTTGGAAAGAAAACACAAGTTTGTGGAATTTTAGCGAATAAAGAAAAGTTAGATCAAATTCCGAATAATGTTTTCAAGGAATCAAGCCGTATTAATTCGACTTTTGGTGGAAATTATATCGATATGTTGCGTTTCAAATTAATTTTAGAAGTGATTGAACAAGAAAAATTAGTTGAAAATGCGGAAGAGAAAGGAAAATATATTTTATCAAAATTGAATGAAATCGCAAAAGAAACGAAGAAAATTCATTCGATTCGTGGATTAGGATTGTTCATTGCGTTTGATTTTTCATCAGATTTGGATCGTTCAGAATTCATCAAAACATGTTTCGAAAATCATATGATTATTCTTCCTTGTGGTGAAAACTCGGTGCGAATGCGTCCTCATCTCAATATTTCCGAAGAAGATACCAATAAAGCAATAGAAATTATTAAATTAGCATTAAAATAAACAGCAAAAGCAACCAAACAAAGGTTGCTTTTTTAATTTTGTAAAAGATAAAACTAAAGTATGATAGATTCTTTTTTCTTCGATTTTGACGGAACATTACAAGGTTTTGAAAACCATGAAATCAGTGATTCGACAATCGAAGCGTTGAAATTATTGAAACAAAAAAACAAAAAAATATACATCGCAACAGGACGAAATATGGTGGATATGCCTGAGCATATTTTTGATTATGGTTTTGATGGTTACATCAATAATAATGGAGGAATGTGCTCCGACGAAAACCGTCAATCATTTTTTGTAGATTACATCAACCCTAATGATATAGAGGCTTTGTTACAATATGATGATGAAAATCCTTTCTCATTTTCGTATATGACGAAAGAAGCGTTTAGTATCAATCGTGTGAATGAGAATGTAGAAAAATCGTTTGCTTATTTTGGAATGGAACTTCCAGAAGTGGTTGATCCTCGAACTTTGCCGAAAGATAATATTATGCAAATGAATTTTTTTGTGAACGAAGAACAAGAAGATTATTTGATGAAAAATGTGTTGACAAACAGTGTAGGAACACGTTGGATAGAATATTTTGCTGATATAAATCCGAAAAATATTAGTAAAATGCGTGGAATAGAGCGAATGGCTGAACGCGATAATTTAGATTTAACTAAAACAATGGCTTTTGGTGATGGTGGTAACGATATTAGTATGTTGAAAGGTTGTAAAATAGGCGTAGCAATGGGCGATGCGAAAGAGAATGTTCGTGAAGCGGCTGATTATTATACAACTTCTGCAGATAATCACGGAATATGGAATGCACTGAAACATTTTGAGGTAATTTAGAAACTTATTTTAATTTTTAGAAAAAAAATCCAGCCTAAGTTGGATTTTTTTTCTTTTCATAATGTTGTGTTAATTACGCATTCTATTGTTGTAGAATTAAAAAATAAAAATTATTTTAGAGTATTAATTAAAAACTACAATATAATGAAACAATTATTACTAGCTGGATTTTTACTTTTTTCGAATTTTGGTTTTGGGCAAGAAAAGCTTATTGTCGATTATAAATATGATATAAAGCATGATGAAGAAAAAATAAAGGAGTTTGAAAGAGAGCAAGCACAAAAAGGAGGAGGTACAATAAAAATTGGAGGGTCTCCAAATATTTATTATCAATTAGAATATAGTGATCATCAGTCCGTTTACAAAAAAATAGAAACCATTAATAATGATCAAAATGGTAGCTCTATGGGGGCTTTTTCAATTAATATTGGAGGAGAATATAAAGCTTTGATTAATGAAACAAGTAAGAAAGAGTTTCGTCAAGAAGTCGTTTTAGATAAACAGAATTTTATTGTGGTTACGCCATATAAAGACTATGAATGGAAAATTACAGATATTGAAGATACGATTTTGGGTCACAAAGTAAAAAAAGCTATTGGTAATGATAAAGGCAAGCAAATAGCAGCTTGGTTTGCACCAGATATTAAGGTTGATGCAGGACCAAATCAAGTGAATGGATTGCCAGGTTTGATTCTGAAAACGGTGAGCGAAACGGGTGGTAAATTTGGTTCGATTATGACTTATGAAGCGGATAAAATTACCTTAAATCCTAAGAAAATGTCTAAAACTAAACCTATGAAAGGTGAAGAAATAACACAAGAAGATTTTAAAAAATTGCAAGATGAATCTCGTCAAAAAATGAGAGAATCTTTTTCAATAGGAGTGGATAAAAAATAATTTTGAATGAAATATTTAGTAATTTTTATAAGCCTTTTTTCTATTGTGTTACAAGCACAAGATGCATTAGAAATTGAATACGAGGAGGTTTCTATTCCTCGTCTTTTTGGGAAGGATGGAAAGGAAGAAAAATTGGGTGATGATTTTATAAAAGCACTTTCTGTTCCAAAAAATTATGTACTACAAATAGAAAAAGGAAAAAGTGTTTTTTCTAAGATTGAGAAAATTAATAATTCTCAAGGGAATGCGTTAGTTACGATGTATGGTATTTTTTCGTATAATTTTGAACAAGATTTCAATCAAAATAAAATGAAACAAGAATGGATGATAGAGAATAAAAAATACCTTGTAACTGATACCATTTCGACACATTATAAATACGAATTAACGCAAGAAAAATCGACTTATTTGGGTTTTGATGTTAAACAAGCAGTTGTAAAATATAATGACAATAATAAATCAATCATTTGGTACGCACCAAGTTTACCCAAACGTTTTGGTCCAAAAGAATTTATTAATCTTCCAGGTCTGGTATTAAAAATAGAATCTATTCGAAATGGAATTATTGATCCATCTTATTCTTTGAAAGCAACTTCTGTTACAACAAAAGATCATTTAGAATTTAAGAAATTATTCAAGGCTAAGGAAATTTCTAAAGCCGAATTTGAAAAGCTGAAAGCTGATTATAACCAACAAAGTTCGAATGAACACCAAGGTGTAGATAAAGATTAACCTAAATAAAAATTATGAAAAAATTATTATTGATTGTATTAAGCAGCTTATGTTATTTTGCAAATGCGCAAGATGTTTTAGAGGTAGAATATGATGTATATACAGTATATGACGCAAGTAAAACTCAAGGTTCAGTTACAATTGACAACCGAAAATTAAGTAGAGATGAAACGATTAGATACTTTACTGAACAAATGAAAATTCCTAAACCTTATATTTTAATAACAAATAAAACGGCTTCTAATTATAATCAAAAACCAACACTAAATAGTGGAAATTCAGTAAGCTACAGTAGTAATCAAGGAAATGGATTATATTACAAAAACTTACTTGAAAACTTTTATATGCACGAATCGGTTGGCTTTGGGATGGATCGAATTATCAAAGATTCTATTCCTAAAATTAATTGGACTATAACGCGCGACAAGAGAAAAGTCTTAGGCTTTGATGTTCGTAAAGCAACTGCAAAAATCAATAAAGAAGAGTTTACAGCTTGGTTTGCTACTTCTTTGTCTTTTCCTTCGGGACCTGATAAGTATATGGGATTACCTGGTTTGATTTTAGAATTAGAAAGAAAAACGAACGACGATGCTGATATGGTTATTACTTATAATGCAACATCTGTAAAAGAAGCTAAGAAAAATGTAACAATAAATCAACCAAAGAAAGGGAAAATTGTTGATTTCAAAACGTATAAAGCAGAAATGGATGCTTTTTTTAAGAAACAACAAGAAATGAATAGCCAAGGAGTAGATAAAGATTAAGTTTATAGTATAGAGAACAATAAATAAATCAACCAAAGGAAAACAGATAAGTCAGTCAGATTTCGAAAAAATGATTGACGAAGAAAACCGAAAATTTAATTAAATCCTTTTTGATATTAATTAATAGTTATTTATAATCTGTGAATATTTTTAATCAATATAATTACACTTTTTCTAAAGCAAACAATTCTTATCTTTGTTAAAGAAGAGTTGAATTAGATTTTATTCTAACAGAATACTTTTTTTATTAATTAAGATTTTTTGATACATGAAAATATTACTTTCGCCAGCGAAGATGATGAATTTGGAAACGAATGCTAAATGGAGAGCAACAACACCTCAATTTTTAGAACATTCGCAAAAAATTATGGATGTTATGAAAGAGATGAGTACAACTGATCTTGAAAAATTAATGAAAATTTCGAAAGATATTGCAGAAATGAATGTGGAGCGTAATCAGGTTTGGAATGTTAAACCTACTGCGAAACAAGCTATTCCAGCAGCTTTAGCTTTCAAAGGTGAAGTGTATAGAGGTTTGAATGCTGAGACGTTAAACGACGAAGCACTTGATTATTTCAATAAACATGCATTTTTGTTATCTGGGCTTTATGGAATGTTGCGTCCTTCGGATAAAGTAATGTTGTATCGCTTGGAAATGGGTTCGAAATTAGATGTTCATGGTTCGAAAAATTTGTATGGTTTTTGGAAAGAAATTTTGACACCTTTTCTAAATTCGAAACTAAAAAAAGGAGAATTTATCTTAAATTTAGCAAGTAATGAATATGCTAAAGTTTTGGATAAAAAATCGTTAAAAGTTCCGATGATTGATGTAGAGTTTCAAGATTACAAAAACGGTGAATTGAAAAAAATCATGATGTATTTTAAACATGCTCGTGGTGCAATGGCGCGTTATTGTGCAGAAAATAAAGTTGAAACTTTGGATCAAGTGAAAGCATTTGACGTGGATGGTTATCGTTTTGATGAGAACCTTTCTACCGAAGAAACTTTGGTATTTACAAGATAATGACTAAAAAAAATAATAACTTGAAGACTGCTTTATTAGTAGTCTTTTGTTATTTTTAAATCATATATGAAAGAAAATTTTATCGATAAATTACCCATCAAAATTATTTACTCGTTCCAATCGCTGATTGAAGAATTAGAACGATCTGAATACAACTTTGGAGAGTTTAAAGCTTTTTTAGAATATCTGAAAGCTACTCGACCAGAGTTGATTGATGGTGTTGAAACATTTGAAGATTTTCAGAAAATTATTAAAGATGTTGAGCCAATTATTGAGAAAATTATTCCTAAACCATTTGTAAAATATAATTTAAAAGCGATAACTTTTCCTTTTTCTGACAAATTTATTTTTGCAACAGATCGACTTAAAGAGTTGATTGATAATAATGAATCACGACTAAAATTCAATTTTGAAGATTTAGATTATGATACATTATATAAGTTTTGTTGTTGCTTCATCTTATCGAAATATTATCATAAAAATTTAGATTTTAATCTATCAAATCAGTTGGTGATAGACAATCAAAATGGCTACAGAATTTATCTTGGGACTGATATAAACCATGATTATTTTCGTATTTATCCATCCGAAGATAAATTTAAATTGACTGAAGATGAAATTGAAGAGTTGTTGAATAATTATGAAGATACAGCTTTGTGGATGAGAAAAATTCCAATTGGATCTTGGATTGCAAAAGGGTTTAATCTTGTTTCATTTTTTGATAATACGACTGAAATTGCACTTTCTAACTTAAAATCTAAATTATTATCTTATGGAGAACCTTTTAATATTGTTCGAAATGATATTATTTCTGCATTAAAATCTATTTTTAGAATCAATAATTTAGAAGTTGGTTTTTCGGCTTATAATTCGGATAAAAATCAATTGGAAATTAGTCATTTATTACAATTGAATGATAGTTTATTGATTGATAATCATAAAAAAATAAAACTGAATCAAATTTTTTGTGCTGATTTAGAGAACAAAATATCGAAATCAGATTATTATGTTGTTTCTAATATTGACGCAGCTTTGGAGAAGTTTCCGCAAGATAAAATGTTGAGAATGGCAAATGAATCTGGTCTGAAAAGTTTGATTCTTTATCCATTGAAAAACGGAAAATCTCATTTAGGTATTTTAGAAATAGGCTCGAAAGAAGCTGGAGTTTTCAATCGAATTAATGCAAACTTTTTGCGCGAAATCACGCCTCTTTTAGAAGAATCTATTTATCGCTATACGGTAGAGTTTGAGAATCAAATCAATGCTTATATACAAACCGAATATACGTCGTTGCATCCAAGTGTAGATTGGAAATTTAGAGAAAAAGCTCGCGAACATATATTGCATCCGGGAAATACAAAACAAAAATTGCAGATCTCTTTTCAAAATGTATATCCAATTTATGGTGAATTGGATGTGAGAAATTCGTCAGTGATTCGAAATCAATGTTTAAAAATGGATTATACTAATCAGATTAATTACTTGATTTTGATTTGTAACGAGTTATATAATCGTACAAAAAAGAATAAATTTTTGGATTATATTGACGATTTGACTGATTTTTTGCAACGAATAGATAATGTAGATAAAATCTATTTCGAAAGCGAATTATTTGATTACATTACGTTGCATATTCATCCTGAAATTCCCAAATATGTAAAGGACAATGAGAAATCAATTATCGAAGAATATCTAAAAAAATTAGATTCTACAACGGGATTATTTTATGTAGATCGCAAAAAATTTGACCAAACAATTGTAATGACAAATTCACTTTTGTCGAACAAATTAGATACTTTTCAGAAAGATGCTCAAGGTGTATTTCCGCATTATTACGAACGTTTCAAGACAGATGGAATTGATTATAATTTGTATGTTGGACGAAGTATTGCGCCGTTCAAAAAATTCTCCTATCAAAATATTCGTGAAATTAGATATTGGCAATTACAGGCGATGATTTCGATGGAGCAATCGTATAAAGAAATTCAGAAAAAAACACCGCTAAAAGTAGAGGTTGCTTCGTTGATTTTTGCAACGAATACCACTATAGATATTTTGTTCAAATTAGATGAGAAACGTTTTGATGTTAATGGATACAACAATGCAAAATATGAAATAATTAAGAAAAGATTGAGTAAAGCTTTTGTGAAAGGAACAAATGAACGAATCAATTTGCCACACAAAATTTGTATTATTTATACCGAAGATATCCTAAAAGAAGAATACTCAAATTATATCAATTTATTAATTGATAAGAAATTTTTGAAAAAAGATGTTGAATATTTGGAAATTGATGATTTGCAGGGTATAAGCGGTTTGCAAGCAATTAGAGTTTCGATTAATTATAAAAATAAACTCGAAAAATATACTAAAATAGAAGAATAAAGAATGGAAAAAGATGATGTATTGCTTAATATTTCGATAGATAGTACTGCCGAAAATATTTGGAAAGTTTTGACAGATGAACAAGCGTTTAATGAATGTTTTGAAAACATAAAAATGACTTGTAACGAATGGAAAGTAGGAGAGAGGATAAAGTTTGTAACGCAAAAAAATAATGAAACGTTGGTAGATGAAGCCTTGATTACATCTATTATGGAGAATGAACGTTTGCGATATAATTATAAAAAACAAAATACAGACCATGAGATTGAAGTAATTTTTAATCTAAAATCTTCAGGTAATTTTACTTATCTATCAATTGAAGGAAAAGATTTTGCGGATGATTTTGAACGCTCACATTCAGAGAATGCGTGGATAAATATGATGCAAGCAATCAAGAAATATGTACAAAAAAAATAACCTTCAAATTTTTGAAGGTTATTTTTTTATATGTTAAAATCCGAAATTCAAACCAAAAACGATTCGCCCTGGATCTTCACCTTTAAAGTATGAAACTGTTGCGGTAATAGATTGTGCTCCGTTTATCCAAAGTCCACCACCCATAGATGAATGCCATTTATTTGAGTCTTCTCCGTTTAACCAAACTCGTCCATAATCAGCTCCAACAAAAAGACCTAATCGAAGTGGAACAACAGCTTTGAAACGTAAAGCATCAAATCGTAAATCAGATGTTTGTAAGAAAACTTTGTCTCCTGCAAAACGACCTAATCGATAACCACGTAAATCCTGATCTCCACCTAAATTAGCCATTTGATAGAATTCCATAAAATTACCCCAAACTGCTTTACCTTTTAGCATAGAAGCAACTGTTAATCTTCCATTTGCAGAAATTTTATGTGTGAAACCTAAATTAAGTTCGGTATAAAAATGATTACGTTCAAAATCTGTCAAATTAGAAATCCACTTTGCATTTGCTAAAAATGTCATGCCTAATTTTGGCAATGATTCGTTATCGTAATTTTTGAACAAATATTTAGCTCCAATTTCTCCGAAATGTTGTCCTTTGAAAACGTCTCTATTAATTGATGGGAAATCTTCGACGATACGATCTTTATTCTCTTCAATCTTTTTGTAACTATAAATTGCAGAAAAATCTAAACGACCATTGTTATTCATAATCTTGAAAATAGACGGTCCAATGCTATAACTTTCTAATCGAACACGGTTATAATCCATTCCAATTTCTTCTTGATTATTCACGGTCTCGTTTCCTAAACCAAAGAAATTTGTACTATAAGTCGGGCTCGTGTAAGCTGCATTAAGATCTAAATTCCACTTACCCAACGCTTTTGTAAACGTTCCTTTATATTTGGCATCCCAACCGCCTGTCGCAAAATAATAACTTAATTGCAAATTGTGACGTTGCGAATATGGTTTACGATCAAAACCGTTGACAGTGTAGGTTGGCGATAAACCAATTTTTATTCCGTCATCAGGATTGTAGCCAATATTAGGTAACATAGTAAAGAAATTATACATCGGTTGTTTGTAATCGTATGTATTAACCTCGTAATCGTTGACAAAATTTTTCGATGTTAAAAAGGTAGATTCTGATGCATCACTTCCGTTTGCGTAATCATATACTTTTACTTTTGCAGAACGCTTTACTTCGTATATATCGTCATCTATTCCACCAATAATACGAACTAAAATAGCGTTATTTGGCTTTCCTTCAACCTTGAATTTATCTTTTCCGTTTAATCCATATAAACGAATTTCTTTCGTTTCTTTTTTATCAAAATCTTCATCAAGAATTAAAGTTCGATCTTGTCCTGAATAGATTTTTACATTTGTTTTTCCCTTTGGTAAACGAGTGATCACAAAATCTTCATCTTCGTTTGTTCCTTTCAGAATGATTAATTTGCGAAGAACTTTATTATATTCTTCTGCAAATTTTTCTAATTTAGATTTTCGGGCAATAAGATTATTGATTACTTCTTGATCGTATTCTTGTTTTGTTTCTTCAGGAATTAATTCAAATGATTGTTTGATATAATCATCACTCAAATTATCTTGAATATATTTTGCTTCTTTTATCCATAATTCAAGATCGGATGATTCTAAAATGGCTAAATCCAATGGATAAGGTTCTCTATTGAACCATTTTACATTTTTGATGTCATCTTTATAATCTTGCATATGTCTCAAAGGAGGAATTTTCATAATTAAATGAAAGAAAAGTCCATCATAACGTGGAAATGCTTGATCTCTATCGCGTGGAATTGGTTTATAAACAGTTTGTTTATTCTCTTTGTAAACGCCCCAACGCCATTGGTCAGAATGTCGATCCCAATCTCCAACTAACATATCAAAAAGTCGTGCACGAATGTAGGCTTGCTTATCCACGACAACATCTTTGTTTTTGTGAATCGCAGCCAACATATCATCTGTGCTAACAATATCTTTTGGTTTTCCGAAAACACCGTCTTGATATCCGGACATTGGTCGTTCTTCTATCATGTATAATTCATCACCAAAATTCTCATTATATGCTTTCAAGGCTTCTTGTTTTGGAACGTAATATAATTTTGGCGTAGAATGCATAATATTGATTGGTTTCATCAAATTAGCAACTGTTAATGGATAATATGGATGATTGGTTGTATAGAAATCCATCAAAAATTTCTCTGTGAAAGAATCTTCAAATTCATCTGCAACATATTTATTTTTAAATGCTACTTGCTGAATGAATTGCGTGGCACTTTTCTTCACCGAGCGCATATTGTATTCTTCACCTTTTGCATTTGCCAATCGTAAACTTTGCGTTTGATGTCCACCACCCATTCTAACAGGGGTTAAACCTCCATTTAGTTGACTTAAATTAACAGTATTAGCAGTAATTGTTTGTCCATATGTTCGACGATAATGACGACCAAAAAAGAATTTATACGGATCAGATTTACGTGTAACGTCTAATGGATATACACTTGTTTCTTTCGTTTTTGGCATTTTTTTATCATCATAAACTTGTGCCAAATATTCCTTTTTCTTTTCTGTAATTTGTTTTGTTAATAATAATTCGATTCCATCGTCTTTAAAACCATAGAAATTAGCTTTAGAAGCGCCATTATCATATAAATCTAGTACAACAAAACCATTATCTCCGTAAGAAAAATCGTTTTTACCAACCGCTTTTGCAGATTCTTTTTTAGAACCAGAACCGCTGATAATTTGTTTGACATTGTTTTGTTGAATATATTGCAAGTTGTGATCGTGTCCAGAAACAACAATTACATTATTTCTATTTTCGATAAGTGTTGCAATACGAGAAGCCATTTCTCTGTATTTGAAATTATTAACATCTTGAGGACTAAGACCTGTTGTACTTCTTAATAAATTAATAAAAGATCCGATTACCGGTAATGGAACTTTGAAATTATCTCCTAATGGATAAAACTGTTTTTTGAAATCAAATTGTCCACCATGTGTTCCGTTCGAATATAGCGGATGATGCATTGTGATAACAGTTGTTCTGTTTTGATATTTGTTCAACTGCGATTCTAATTCTTCGAAGAAAGCTTCTCGCGATTTGATATCACATTTTTCATTTAGACCAGGATGTTTGTCCCAATCTTGCAAATACCATTCAGAATCTATCGCAATAATTCCGATACTATCATTTACATTTATTTTATCAATTGGACACGCATCTTTTGGTAAAAATGATTTTTTATTACCCAATTGTTTTTTGACTAATTTTTCTTGTTCTTTTAATCCTTTTACACCATTTCGCCAATCATGATTTCCTGGAATAAAAAGGGTTTTTCCTTTAAATTCTTTCGCTAAATCAATCTGAAATTGAAGTTTCTCTCTACTTGTTGTATATTCAGCTTTTGTAGAATCCGTTACAATTCCATTTTCGTAAACATTATCACCTAAAAAGAAAAGATAAGAAGAAGAGTCAGCTTTCGCTAATTGATTCTTTAAAATTTCTAAATTTTGTTTATTTTTTGGTTGATCAAGATCTCCTGCATCGCCTATTAAATAGATAGATTGAATTTTATTTCCTTCTACATTTTGTACTTTTTCTGTCTTAATGTTTTTCCCATATTGAGGATGTTGCGTAGCGCAAGATGTCATATAAAGGCAAGAACCTACTAAAGCCAAAAAAGGATAATTCAATTTTTTGTTGTTTAGTGTTGGTAATAATTTCATACATTTAAGCGTTAAAAACTTGTGATGAACCAATTGTTATTAAATATAGAAAACTATGTTTTCAATCTGTTCAAAGATAATCTTTCTTTAGATTTTACGTATCATAATTTTATGCATACCGTAAAAGTTGTAGAAGCAATAAAAACGTTGTCTACTGATGAGCAAATATCTACAGATTTACGAGAAAAATTATTAATAGCGGGTTGGTTTCATGATACGGGTTACACAAAAATCGTGCAAGGGCATGAAAGTGAGAGTGCAAACATTGCAAAAGAGTATTTGATTGAGCATAATTTTGACGAAAATTACATCAAAGAAGTCCAAGATTATATTTTAATCACAGCGCTAAATAATGTTCCAAAAAATATAGGTGAAGCAATTGTAAAAGATGCAGATAACTATCATTTAGGACAAACTGAATATCCTAAAATTTCTGAGTTATTACGTGATGAAATAGCTAAAATATGTCACAAAGAATTTTCTGATTATGAATGGCATGTAGAGAATAGAAATTTTTTTCTAAACATACATCATTTTTATACGGATGCCGCAAAAAAGCTTTGGCAGAAAGGAAAAGAAGAAAATTTGATCTTTACCCAAAATAAAATCAAAGAGATAGAGTTGATTGGTGATATTCCCAATAAGTATGAAATCAAGAAAAAGAAAAACGATAAGATTCAACAACCAGATCGTGGTGTTGATACACTTTTTCGTGTAACGTTGAACAATCATACTCGTTTAAGTGATATTGCTGATAGTAAAGCCAATATTTTATTGTCTGTAAACGCGATCGTGATTTCGATTGCACTTTCTACTTTGGTTCCAAAGTTAGGAAGTCCAAAGAATGAGTATTTACTTTTACCTTCAATTGTAATGCTTTTATCAAGTGTTGTTTCAATTATTTTTGCAATTTTAGCAACTAAACCAAATGTAACATACGAAAGTTTTAACGAAGAAGATGTCAAAAACAAAAAAGTGAATTTGCTTTTCTTTGGTAATTTTTATCAAATGTCACTTGAAGCCTACGATGATGCTATGCAAGAGTTGATGAAAGACAGAGATTATGTATATACTTCTTTGACAAGGGATTTGTATTATTTAGGAAAAGTTTTGGAACGAAAATATCGTTTGTTAAGCATAACCTACACAATTTTTATGATTGGAACTATTTTATCTGTTCTAACGTTTGCTTACGCGATGATCACAAATGTTGCTTAATTATTTTTTTACTTTTTCAAAAGTAAAAGCAATTTTACTTGATTCATCATTGCTAATTTCAGCTTTTAACTGATGACCAATTTTCCAATATTTGATAAGTTTAGGAAAATCATTCTCTTGATTTTCTAATGTAAACGAATTTCTATCAGAATTGATTAACTCAAAATCAGTTGTCTCTTTTTTAGTTTTGTCCAAATTAACTTTCAATATCCATTTATCATCAATCTTTGTGATAGTAAGATGTTCCTGCGAAATTGTATCATTATTTTTGATTGTAAACCCGCAACCTAAAAAAGTGTTTTTATCAACTTTTTTCCAGTTTTCATACGTTTTTCGATCCGATTTTTCATTTGTTCTAATCCATTCTCCAACCAAAAAATCAAAACTTGGTTTATCAGCAGAAGTTTTAGTTGATTCGCAAGAATTCAACAAAAAAATAAATAAAAGAAGAAAAGTAAATAGTTTCATATTAGTGTGCTTAATAGTAAAAATAATCAATTTGAAATAGTTAAAATGATAGAAATGATTTTTTCTCAAAAATTTTATTCTTTTATGTATTATTGGTTTACTTTTTGTGTAATTCGTGGCAGTTAAATTAGGCAATAAACAAAAGGTACACTATTTTTGAAGTATGCGACTTTCTACAAAACAAAAGTTTTTTCAATACATTAAAAAATCATTTAATTTTTTTCAAAACTTGTTGAACCTGTTAAAATTGGTTTTATCAGAGCGACAATTTTTGTATTTATCGTGTATTTTAGTAGCTATTTCATCTGCTTTTGCAGTGATTGTGCTAAAAACTTTTGCGCACAATGTTTTTCAATTTACTATTTATATTAATAATTTAGTCAAACTACCTTATATCAATAGTATATTGCCAATTATAGGTATTTTGTTGACGGTTTTTGTTGTGCAGAAATTTTTGGATGGTTCGATAGAAAAGGGAACTTCTCAAATTATGATTGCTGTAGCTAAAAAGTCTGGAATAATGCCTAAAAAACAGATGTATGCTCAGATTTTAACGAGTTCCTTAACAGTTGGTATGGGTGGTTCGGCTGGTTTAGAATCTCCAATTACAATTACTGGTGCAGCTTTTGGTTCTAATTATGCACAATATTACAGATTCAAATACAAAGAAAGAACACTTTTGTTGGCTTGTGGTGTTGCAGCTGGTATTGCGACTGCATTCAATGCACCAATTGCAGGTGTTTTGTTCGCGATAGAGATTGTATTAGCGGATATGAGTGTTACTGCTTTTATTCCTTTATTGTTATCTTCTGCAACAGGAGCTTTAATTGCCAATTTAACATTAAAAAGCAATATGTTATTATCCTTTCGTTATGCGTTAGGATTTGATTATCATAATGTTATTTTCTATGTGATTTTGGGTGTTTTAGCGGGGTTTGTTTCAGTTTACCATGCTCGATTATTTCGTAAAGTTGAACATTTGATAGGGAATTATTCGGATAATGTATATTGGCGAGCGATTGTTGGAGCGGGAAGTTTAGCAATATTGATTTTCTTTTTCCCAACATTATTTGGTGAAGGTTATGAGAGTATAAAATATTTAGCAAATGATGAAGCTGGTTTTATTTTAAATAATTCATTGTTAGAGAGTTTTAGAACGAATCAATGGATAGTTTTAGGATTTGTTTTTGTCACAATTTTAATCAAATCTATTGCAACAGGTTTAACTTTAGGAAGTGGAGGAAACGGAGGAAACTTCGCGCCTTCGTTATTTGTTGGGTCATATCTTGGTTTTTTCGTTGCAAAATTCTTTAATTTAATCGGTTTCAAAGAAGTTCCAGTCGGTAATTTTACTGTTGTTGGAATGGCAGCTGTTTTAAGTGGGTTATTTCATGCGCCATTAACAGCAATTTTCCTAATTGCCGAAATTACGGGAGGTTATGGATTAATTATTCCCTTAATGATTGTTTCTTCGATAAGTTTTGCAATTTCAAAACGATACGACAAATATTCGATGGATATATACGCAATAGCAGAAAAAGGAATTGTTTTTACATCTGATAAAGACCGAAATTTGTTTAATAAAATTGATTTGTTTTCGATTTATATCAAGAATATCAAAACATTGACGGTTTACAATTCAATTGAAGATATAAAAGAAATTTTTTCTACTACAACACAAGATTTTATTCCAGTCCTCAATGAAGATAAATCGATTCATGGAATTATAGTTTTAGATAATATTCGATCATTTATTTTTAATGATAATATTGATAAAAGTTACTTAGAATGTATAACAGAAGCAACTTCGACATCTATTTTTACGAATGCTGCTAACGTGATGAAAATGATGGAAGCAAAAAAAATAGATTATATTTTACTCACTAAAAAAGGTAAATTTGAAGGTTATGTAACCGAAAGTTTATTATTAGAAAGTTATCGAAGTAATTTGAATAAGTTGAGAATTGAGTAGAAATATTTGAATATAATATACAAAAAAAGCCTCTTAAATAGAGGCTTTTCATTATAATTCTTTTTTCATTTCGTATTGTTTGTCGTACAATTCTAATCCCATCGATTGAATAAAATCATTTGTAGAGATTTCTCTTTCGTCAACATTAATCATTTTAATCTCTTTATTTTTCAAATCGCTGAAAAGGATGGAAGCTAAATAACGATTTCTATAATCGTGATGAACACCAAATTGATAAATACGTGTATTATTTTTGTTGATAATTTTGTAAGCAACTAAAATTCCATCTTCATAAATTCCATTTATTTGACAATCTTCGATGATATTTTTTACACTTTGAATATCATTTTTCCAAGTAGGTTTTATATCCCAAAAGTTTTCACTTGTAATCAAATCTAAATCACTAAATTCTATAATTTCATGTAATGGATTTACGACCAAAATAGGAATTCCTTTATAACTGTTTAAAGTTCTTGTTTTTTCGAAACCACAAGCTTCATAAGCGTTAATAGCAAAATCATTTTTAATATTTACTTCTAAAAATATGTTTTTCACTTGTTGTTCTTTCAATTTTGGAAAACTAAAATCTAACATTTGTTGTGTGATTTTTTTTCCACGATGTTCAGGACAAACGCCCGTTCCACCAATATAAGCTGTTTTTACATCATTATAATTTCTAATTCCATAAAGTAAAAAGCCAACTAATTTTCCATCAATACTAGCACCTACAGAATAATCAAGATTGATATCTTCCATTTTTAATTTTCCCTGAAATTGTTCAGTTGAAAGATTGATAGAAACGTAATAATTTTGATAAGAAAGATTATATAAGGCTGATAATTCTTCCAAATCAACATGAGTTAATGAGTGTATTTCAATGTTTGTTTGCATAGCTGTAATTTGCATAGCAAAAATAGCCCCAACATTTAAGTTTTTTCTAAAAAAAATCTTAAAAAATTAATAAAGATTGAATTTTATTTGAACTATGTAATCCGAATTTGATAAAAATATAATTTATTTAATAATATTGACTGAATAATTATACATAAATTTTAAAAATAGTGTAGAGGATAATATATAGAATTAAGAAAACTTCTTTTTTTATGATTTAACATAAGCTTATTATTGATTATGCTGAAGAAAATTCTGTAATCAATAAATTTGCATACATTTTTAAAACTAAAACTACGAGAGAAGTCTAACTTTCTCCTCATTTGTTGAAACAATTATTCTTCTCTCGATTTTTTTTTGAAAAATACTCCTCTAAGAATTCAAGTAAAGTGTATTTCGTACACTAATTAAAATACCAAATTCTCAAAATTTCTTTCCAAAACTTATTTCAAAATATCTATTTCTCAAAAAATATTTAAACATATGATGAATTTAATAAAGCTTTGAAAAATTATTAAAAAATGATTAACGAACATTTGTTAGTTTTTTTCTTTTGATTATTTTAGTCGTTCAAATTATCACAAAAAAAATGAGTAAAAATTTAACAAAATTGGCTTGTCTAGCTATATTTTGCAGCTATAGCTATGTCTCTGCTCAACAGAAAACGACAGATAGTGTGGTTGTAGAAAAAGTAGAATTAATACAACCAAGAGAAAACAAAGACAAAGTTGATGTGCAGTTTTATGGATTTATCAGGAATGATATTTTTATGGATACGCGTCAAATGATTGGAGCAGGAGAGGCTTTGGTTCCGCTTTATCCAAAAGATCGTTTATCGGATGTAAACGGTGCTGATATCAATGCAGCTTCTAAATTTCACATGTTATCGATTGTTTCGAGAGCTGGTGTTAATTTGAAAGGTCCAGAATTACTTGGAGCTAAAACTTCTGGTATTTTAGAGGGAGAATTTTTTGGAGCAACAGAAGGAGGAATCAACGAGTTTCGTTTGCGTCACGCATATGTGATGTTGGATTGGGAGAAAACGCAATTAGGGATTGGACAATATTGGCATCCTTTCGTTGTGTTAGAAGCTTTGCCAAATGTTGCAAATTATGGAACTGGTGCGCCTGTTTATGCTTTGAATCGTAATCCTCAAGTTCGTTTAACGCATAAATTCACAGACAAATTTAAAGTTATTGCTGCTTTACATTCTCAACGAGATTTTACTCCAAATACAGAGCCCTTTCGAAATAGTGGAATGCCAGCGGCTCATCTTCAATTTCAATATAAATCACAAGTTTTTACTGCCGGAATTGGTGCGCAATATGAAAATTTGA
Organism: Empedobacter sp. UBA2044; assembly: GCF_002333005.1. NCBI lineage: Bacteria > Pseudomonadati > Bacteroidota > Flavobacteriia > Flavobacteriales > Weeksellaceae > Empedobacter > Empedobacter sp. UBA2044. Next base: position 24,230 of record NZ_DDBA01000044.1, on the reverse strand, counting down.
AGCCAAAATTATCTTCAGGAAATCCTCCTGTTAAGTCTAATGAACGAGTTGAAAATGTTTCGTTTATGGCTTATTCTAAGTTAAATACAAAACCTTTACAAGTAACTTTCGCTGGATATTTGATGCAAGATGCGTCGTCTTTTGTACAACTTGGTGGAATTGTAGGATATCAAACAAGTCCGACGGCTGTTGAAACATATAAACCAATGAATACGCATAGTATGTGGATTGATTTGCAACAAAACTCAACAGGTAAATTTTCGTTCGGATTATTTGCAGGTTATGTTAGAAATAATGGTGTCAAAAATCCTGTAGAAGGAGCAATTGCATCAACATCTTATGGTGTAACGACAAATTGGGGCGCAATTTCGGCAACTCCAGGTACACGCACTGTAAATTATTTGTACAAAATAGTTCCTCGTTTAGATCTTACCTTAAGCAAAGCCTTAAAATTTAGATTAGAATATGATCGAAGCACAGCGCAATGGGCAGATGCGACGATAAAAGGTACGGGAACCGAAAATAAATATTTAGCAAATAACAATAGATTTCAACTGACAACATTATTTAACTTCTAATATTACACAAAAAACATGAGTACAAATACTTTAGATACTTCGCAAACAGTAGCGAAGAAGGATAATATTTTCCAAATTATTTTAGCATCATCTGTCGGAACATTAATCGAATGGTACGATATGTTCTTGGCAATCATCTTAGCTAGTGTATTATCAACACAATTATTTCCTAACGATGGTTCGTCACATTTCTTAGAAACACTTGCAGTAGTGGTTTCATCATTTATGTTCCGTCCGATTGGATCATTAATTTTTGGAAGTATTGGAGATCGTATTGGTAGAAAATATTCATTCTTAGTTTCTTTAATTATGATGGGAGCAGCTACATTCTTGATTGGTTGTATTCCAACTTTTGATAGTGTAGGTTGGTTTGCTCCTGTTTTATTATTGTTTTGCCGCATTATGCAAGGACTTGCAATTAGTGGAGAATATGCAGGTGCGGTAATTTATGTAGCAGAACATGCTCCAGCAGAGAAACGAGGATTTTATACAGGGTTTATTCAAGCAACTGTTCCAATTGGATTATTATTATGTTTAACAGTTGTTTTCTTAACACAATCATTTTTATCAGAAGAGGCTTTTGCAAGTTTCGGATGGAGAATTCCATTTTTGTTTAGTGGAATATTAGTGATTTTGAGTTACTTTATTCGTCAACGCTTACATGAAAGTCCAATTTTTGAACAATTAAAAAAAGAAGGAAAAACATCTAAAACTCCAATTAAAGATGCTTTTACAACTCCAGGAAACGTAAAGTTAATGTTAAAGGCTATTTTTGGAGGAAATGCGGCGCAAAGTACAATTATGCAAACAACGTTATTCGTAACACTTTTCTTTTTGCAAAGAGCGGTTAATTTACCTTACGAAACAGTTTTAATTGTTGTTTTATGTTCTACATTATTTAGTTCATTTTTTTATCAATGGTTTGGAGCCTTGAGTGATAAAATTGGTCGTAAACCTGTTATGTTAGGAGGAATGATTTGTAGTTTTATTTTAATTCCATTATCATTTTTCTTATACATGAAATTAGGAAATCCTGAAGGATTGAAAGAAGTTCATGATATTTCGAATTTAGCAGTTTTCGGAATTGTTATTGTAAGTTTAATTACTTCAATTGCAGGAGCAGCAACTTACGGACCACTTGGCGCATTTATGTTAGAAATTTTCCCAACTAAAATTCGTTATACAAGTATGGGATTTGCACAAAATATGGGAAATGGATTTATTGGTGGAGCAACGACTTTTGTAACGGAATTAATCAAAAGTACGATTATCGTTTCGGCTGCTATGTCGCCTTATATCGGATTAGCTTATCCATTGATATTAATCTTTATTGCGATTTTAGTGAATTACTTTACAATTCCAGAAACATACAAAACAGATTTAACAGAAGATAATTAAAATCAATAATAGACAAAATGTAAAAATCCTTCAAGTAATTCTTGAAGGATTTTTTTAGAGGAATTAAATTTCAATGCAAAAAAAATCCACTCAAACGAATGGATTTTTTATTGTATCAGAAATATTATTTTTTCTTTTTTGTATCAACTGCTCCTGATAATTCAGATCCAGCTTTAAATTTAGCTACTGTTTTAGCAGCAATTTTAATTTCTTTTTTAGTTTGTGGGTTGATACCTGTTCTTGCAGCTCTCTCAGAAGTTGAGAAAGTACCGAATCCTACTAAAGCAACTTTGTCTCCTTTTGCTAAAGCTTTAGTTACATTTTCTGTAAATGAGTTTAAGGCTTTTTTAGCAGCTTCTTTAGAAATTCCAGCGTCAGCTGCAATCGCATCGATAAGTTCTGATTTGTTCATAGTTGTAACTTTTTAAATTAATTTATACACAAATATACTCTTTCCCTTTATTTGTGCAAGTTTCAACGCAAAAAATTTCAAGAAAAATGCAAAATTTTATGAAATCTGTGTCAAAAATCAGTAAATAAGTACTTATTTTACGAATAAGGTATCCTCGTTTTGATGTCCATTGATGAAATCTTTGGCTGTCATACGACGCTTTCCTTCCGGTTGAAGTTCTAAAATTTCGTAAACTCCTTGAGGTAGATTGATATAAAGGTTATTTTTTTGTAAAATTAATTGATAATCTTCTCCTTCAACAACAATATCCGTTTTTAGACCTGCATATATTTTTAACGATTTATAATTTTCGCCATTTCCAAAAGTTGTCCATGCACATGGATAAGGAGAAAGTCCTCTAATCTTATTGTGAATAGTATTGATTGAATCGTTCCAATCTATTTTACAATCTTCCTTAAAGATTTTTGGAGCATGTTTTAATTCTGTTGTTTCATCTTGCGGATGAGGTTTTAATGAATCATTTTCTAAACCATCCAACGTTTTCACGACTAATTTCGCACCGATATGCATCAATTCGTCATGAATTTTACCAACATTATCATTTTCTCCAATTTCTACTTTATCAGAAATTAAGATATTTCCGGTATCAATTTTTTCATCAATTAAGAAAGTTGTTACTCCAGTTTCCTGATCACCATTCATCACAGCCCAATTAATTGGTGCAGCTCCGCGATACTGAGGAAGAAGTGAACCGTGTAAATTGAATGTTCCTTTCGACGGAATTGACCAAACAACTTGTGGCAACATACGAAAAGCTACAACAACAAAAACATCAGCATTCCAGCTTTTTAATGTTTCGATAAAAGCTTCGTCTCGTAATTTTTCTGGTTGAGCCAAAGGCAAATTATGTTCAACTGCATATTTTTTGACATCAGAAATATTCATTTTTTGTCCTCTACCAGACGGTTTATCTGGAACAGTAACAACTCCAACTATTTCGTGATGACTATTTGTATTGATTTCATTCAAAGATGTCGCCGCAAATTCGGGCGTACCCATAAAGACTACTCGCATTTTTATTCTATTAGTTTATAAGAATCGAATCCAATTGGTTGAACTCGCATTTCGTCTATCAAATATTGCAATTCTTCGACGATTTTATCTTTTGGCGAATTTATGAATTTTGAAAGGATTTCGGCTTGCGTTTTTGTACCTTCTTTCAAATATTCAATTAAATCGGTTGAATTAAAGTTTTCATTTTGTTTTTTGGATTGACAAACATCGCATTTACCACAATTTTGATCAGATTTTTGATTAAAATATCCAAATAATAAACGTTCTCTACAAATTGTATTTTGTTCGGCATAATAAGCCATAGCTTGCAAACGTTTCCAATTATTCACTTGAATTGCTTCGAAATCTTTCCACAATTTATTTTTAAACGCATTAGAATCGCGCGGAACAAGAAATCTAAATCGCGCTAAAAATCGATCCGAATAATCAATAGAACCATTTTTTGCATATTCGTGTAAGCTATTCCTAATGTCGCCAATACTCATATGCAATTCAAACGCCATTTTACTTTCCGAAATTTCTCTATTATAAGTGTAAATTCCAGGGTAATGACGTTGTAAATAATCAAAAATTCGGTTTTCATTCAAATTAATCGAATGTGGTGACGCCAAAATTTGAATGCTACTATTTTGTGAATAATTTTTTTGCTGAATGATTTCTTTCGTATTTAAAAACTCTAAAAATTGAAGAACCATTTTAAGATTTAAACCAAATTTTTCGGCAAATTTTGGAAGATCCAATTGATAATTCATTTCCGTTAATTCGCCTTCCGCTAATTGCAATTGACTAAACAAACAATTCCCAATTTTGATAAAATCTTGTTGCGAAGGTAAATTCGCTTTGAAAATATTTTCTGCTTGAATTCGATCATCAGGATTGTACAAATAAATTCCATACGATTCCTGTTCATCACGTCCAGCGCGCCCAACTTCTTGGTAATACGCTTCTATTCCTTGTGGCAAATCGATATGAAAAACGGTACGAACATTTGGTTTGTCTATTCCCATTCCAAACGCATTTGTCGAAACCATAATTCGCGAATTACTTAACATCCAATCTTGCTGTTTTTGCTCTTTTTCGTCTTTGGTTAATTTGGCGTGAAAAAAATCGGCATCAAATCCATTTTGACTTAAAAAACTTGCAATCTCGTAGGTTAATTTTCGATTTCGAACAAAAATAATACTCGAACCAGGATATTTTTTTAAATAATAAATCAAATCATTTTTCTTGTCAGCAGAAAGGAAAACATTGTACGAAAGGTTTTCTCTTTTTAAAGAAGATTTGAAAACATCAGGATTATTTAGCTCTAATTTTTCAACAATTTCTTGCTGAATTTTCTCTGTCGCTGTTGCAGTCAAAGCTAAGATTGGAACTTTAGGAAGAATAGTTTTTAATCTTGAAATTCGATGATATGCAGGTCGAAAATCATGTCCCCATTCAGAAACGCAATGTGCTTCGTCAACAGCTAGCAAACTAATATTGATTTGTTTCAATCGCTCGACAAAAATTCTACTTTGCAAACGCTCTGGCGAAACATATAATAATTTGATTTTATTGTTTTGACAATCGTCCAAAATTTTTCCAATCGTATTTTGGTCAATTTCATTGGTAATATATGCCGTAGAAATTCCTTTGGATTGTAAATTCTGAACTTGATCTTTCATCAACGCAATAAGCGGCGAAATGACCAATGTTAATCCATCAAAAATAATCGCAGGAACTTGATAACAGATAGATTTTCCGCCACCAGTCGGCAAAATTGCTAATGTATCTTTCTCTTCCAAAACACTTGCGATGATTTCCTCTTGCGGCGTTTTGAAAGAAGAATAATTCCAATACTTAAAAAGAATTTCTTTTGGTGTCAAATTACAAAGCTTTGTTGTAAATTTAAGTAAAATAGTGTTATTCTTCAAAAATTATATATTTAAAACCTATGAAGTCAAAAAATCTAATTTTATTTATATTGTTGATGGTTTCATCATTGATTTTTGCACAAGAAAAAATTAATAATATTGAACTTTCTATTGGAAATTCAAAAGATTTTTTTGAGAATGTTTATGTAAAAGACCTTGAATCTCAACAAAGAAAAATGCTTAAAGATGGATTTTATATTCTTGAAAATTCTTTTCAGAAAGGAAAATTTGAAATAAAAAATGAATTAATTAATGGAGATATTGTTTTGTATGAAGGAGAAAGTTATAGAAAAGAGTATGCGATTCAGAATTCTAAAATTATAACATTAAAAATATATCATAATGATTTGTTAGAAACTGATACATTTAGAGCAAATGATAAATTAAATTTCAAGAGTTATAATGATCAAAATAGACTTACCAATGAAGGTTTTGTTTCTTTGAATCGCCAAGCGCATTATAAAAAAGGAATTACAAAATCGTATTATAAAAGTGGAGTATTAGCTTCTGTGGAGAATTCAATTTTAGGAATAAATACGAGATACTATGAAAATGGAAGTTTATGGTAAAAGTTATGAGAAATATAATGAAGATGGAACTTTAGAAACAAAACAATATAGGAAAGAAGGTGTTTTTTATATTGAGAATTATTACAAAGGAAAACTATCGTCTAAACAATATGAAACGAAAGATAAGGAAGAGATAACGCTTGTTTATGATCATGATAAGTTTATAAGAAAAGAAGTAATTAAGAATATTGATGGCGAAAAATATCTTTATAAATATTCGCCAAATGGAGAATTTATTGAAAAAGAGAAATATTATGCACCAGGAAAAGTAATTTCACCTTAGTCGATTATACCTTTTCTGTATTTTACAAAAAGTGGAATTTCATTCATTAAAAAATACAAAAAGCCAACAAATTTGTTGACTTTTTGTATTGAAATTTATTCTGTAATCCCTTCTAACATAAATAAGAAAGCATCTTCTTTTGCATCTTCTTTCAACGATTCAAATCGGCCAGAAGCACCACCGTGTCCTGTATCCATATTTGTATCTAAAAGTAGAATGTTATTATCTGTTTTTAAATCTCTTAATTTCGCTACCCATTTTGCAGGTTCCCAATATTGTACTTGAGAATCGTGCAAACCTGTCGAAACATAAAGGTTTGGATAAGCTTTTGCTTCCACCTTATCGTATGGCGAATACGATTTCATGTAATCGTAATATTCTTTTTCGTTCGGATTTCCCCATTCATCATATTCCCCTGTTGTCAATGGAATAGAATCGTCTAACATTGTTGTCACAACATCCACAAAAGGAACTTGCGCAATTACCCCATTGAATAATGTTGGCTCGTAATTAATCACAGCTCCCATCAACAATCCACCAGCAGAACCACCCATCGCGTACAAGTGTTTTGATGAAGTATAATTTTGTTGAATCAAATATTTTGCTGCATCAATATAATCAAAAAATGTATTTTTCTTTTCTAACATTTTTCCATCTTCATACCATTCGCGACCAAGATATTGGCCACCACGAATATGCGCAATCGCATAGATAAAACCTCTATCCAAAAGACTTAATCGAACCGAACTAAAATAAGGCTCGATCGTGTAACCATATGAACCATAGGCGTAAAGTAGAAGAGGGGTTTCGGCAGAAAGAGGCGTATCTTTTCGACGAACTAATGAGATTGGAACCATTTCGCCATCGCGAGCTTCTGCCCAAATACGTTCAGAAATATAATTTTCTTTATCAAAATCACCTATAACAACTTGCTCTTTTTTGATTTCGAATGTTTTATCATTCATGTTAAAATCAATCACAGAAGAAGGAGTTGTCAATGATGTATATCCGTAACGCAATATGTCAGTATCAAAATCTGGATTTGTTCCAACATTTGCTGTATAGGTTTCTTCATTAAATGGCAAATAATAATCAGTTGAATTGTCCCACGCTTTGATATTCATCTGCAATAAACCATTTGTACGCTCTTCGATAACCAAATAATTCTTGAAAATTTCGAAACCTTCAATCAATGTTTCTTCGCGATGAGGAATTACATCAATCCAATTTTCTTGTTCTGTTTTTTCGACAGAAGTTTTCATTAATTTGAAGTTAAATGCATCATCTTTATTGGTTTGAATATAAAATGAATCACCAAAATGTTCGATTGAATATTCTAAATCACGTTCTCTTTTTTGAAAGATTTTAAACTCAGCATCTGGTTGATTAGAAGGAATATATCTAAACTCGTCAGAAACAGTACTTGAAGATCCAATAATGATGTAATCTCTAGATTTTGATTTGTAAACAAACGCATTAAACGTATCATCTACTTCTTCAAAAACTAAAATATCATCTTCTTGTTTTGTACCTAATTTGTGTTTCCAAATTTGATAAGCACGCAATGTTTCATCTTTTCTTGTATAAAACAAAGTCTGATTATCAGCGGCCCAAACAGAACCTCCAGTTGTGTTTTCTATTTTATCAGAAAGAATTTCTCCAGTTGTTAAATCTTTGATCTGAATCGTATAAATTCTTCGCGAAACATTATCAACTCCAAAGGAAACCAATTGATTATTTGGTGCCATCGAAATTCCACCCAATTGATAGTACGAATGACCTTCAGCCATTGTGTTGACATCAAAAAGAATTTCATCTGGATTCTCTAAACTATCTTTACGACGTTTGTGAATCGGATATTCTTTTCCTTTTTGATATTCCGTCAAATACCAATAACCATTCAATTTGTACGGAACAGACGAATCATCTTCTTTGATTCGCGCTTTCATTTCCTCAAAAAGTTTGGTTTGTAAAGCTTCTGTTGGTTGTAGAATAGCTTTTGTGTATTCGTTTTCTTGGTTCAAATAATTGATAACTTCAGAGTTTTCACGATCATTCAACCAATAATAATTATCGATGCGGATATCTCCGTGTTTTTCTAATTTTTGTTCTATTTTTTTCGCAATAGGTGCTTGCATTTTCTAAAATTTAAGGTGCAAATGTACTATAAAAACTTACTTTGAATAAGTTGTAGTTGACCAAGATTTATCACCTGTTTTATATTCGATGATGATATTATTTTCGTTTAAATAACCAATTGTTTGATAATTTCCGTTTTGAGAAATCACTGTCACATGGAAAATATTTTGTTGAGCAGCTGGATAAAATTGTGCAATAACTTGTGAATTTTCTTGGTCGATTAATACAAATACGTTGTTATTTGTACTTGCTGTTGTGTAATTTTTTCCGTTCGATTTGTAAACGTTTTTGTTTTCTACAGTTTTTTTTGACACTTGCGTAACGACTTTATTCGTTGTTTCTTTAACGGTTGTAGTTGTTGTATTTTCTGTTTTAGTTACAGGTAAATCTTTCGCATTTTGTTTTCCAACCTGATTCATAGCAAATGTTAAGGCTTCTTGATAACCTTTTGTAAAATCTTTTTCCTTTGACGAACCTTCATAAGTTGAAATCACATTATTATTACAGTCTGTAAACGTTACTTTTAATTTATTTTTAAAAGCAACAGAAGTATTTTCAATATTTGCTTTTGTAGCTAAACAAGGATTGATTTGCACATCTAACGGAATAGAATTTTCATTTACTATTTCATATTCTTTTTTTCTCAAAGCAGTTTTCAATCCTGTATTCAATTGATAATCTTCTTTTACGAAATCTTTAAAGAGTTGAGGAACGATAACATATTTATAATCAGCTACATTTTGTGCTTGTAATGACGATAAAGCAATAAGAAATAAACTTGATAATATAGTTTTCATTATAAGATTATTTAGCCGATAATTTAACTTCTTTCCAACTATTATTTTCAGAAACCTCATAGGAAATCGTATTTCCACTGATGTATCCTACCGAAAAATAATTCGAATTTCCTTTAGTAACAATTACTCTGTAAATTCCATTTTTTAGGGTCGGTTCAAATTTTGCAACAACTTGATTTCCATTTTCGGACATCAACATAAAACCACCATTTTGCAGTTCTATTTTTTGATACGTAGTTGTTCCATCTGTCAGCAAATTAGTAGCTGTTACCTGAGTTCCTTTTGGTTCTGGTATATATGCAGTTGTTGTTTCTGTTTGGGATTTATCTAATTTTACCATCGGAACAGAAGCTTTCGCATTTTGAGATTTTAAAGGATTTAAAGCTAGTTTTATAGCTTCTTGGTAACCTTTGTCATATTCTTTAATCTTAGAAGTTCCTTCAAATTTTTGAATACTTTTATTAGAACAATCTGTAAAACTTACCTCTAATTTATTATTCAAAAAACTTTTAACTTTTAAAATATCCGCATTCAAAGCTAAACAAGGATTTTGCACAACTTCTTGTGGCCAAGAAGATTTATCAGAAGGTAAAACTTCATATTTTTTCTGCGTCAAAATATATCTTAATCGATTATTTAATTGATATTCATCTTTATCAAAACTAGAAAATTTTTCAGGAATATTGATGTACTTATAATCACTTGTTTCTTGTGCATTTATCGTAGAAAAACTACATAAAAGTATAGCAGCTATTAAATTTTTCATTTAAAAAGTTATTTGTATCAAATATAAAAAAATAGAATTGTTTTAACCTAAATATATTTGTTATGCTGAATTTTTCATTCCAAAATAGTTAATAAAATTGAATCATTTAAAATAATATTATTTGTAAGAAATGATTTATAGATCTGATTATAAATGATTAACTTTATTTAAATTAAAATCATAAAATTATGTCAAGTTTAAAAGATAAAGTTGCGATTGTAACTGGAGCTAGCTCTGGAATTGGGAAAGCTGTTGCTGAATTATATGCCAAAGAGGGTGCGAAAGTTGTGGTTTCGGATATTAATGAAGAAGGTGGAAATGAAGTAGTAGAAATTATCAAAAAGAATGGAGGAGAAGCGATATTTTTCAAAGTTGATACTTCTTCGCCAGAAGATAATGAAGCATTAGTAAATAAAACGCTTGAAGTTTATGGAAAACTTGATATAGCTTGTAACAATGCTGGAATTGGTGGTCCTGCCGAGCTGACTGAAAATTATCCGTTAGATGGTTGGAAAAAAGTAATAGATATCAATTTTAATGGTGTTTTTTACGGATGTAAATATCAATTACAAGCAATGGAAAAGAATGGAGGAGGTTCTATTGTTAATATGGCTTCTATTCATGGTACTGTCGCTGCGCCAATGAGTTCGGCTTATACTTCTGCAAAGCATGGAGTTGTAGGTTTGACGAAAAACATTGGAGCGGAATACGGACCAAAAAATATTCGTTGTAATGCAGTTGGACCAGGTTATATTATGACGCCTTTGTTGTCGAATAATTTGAGTGCAGATCATTTAGAGTTGCTTGTTACAAAACATCCAATGGGTCGTTTGGGACAGCCAGAAGAAGTTGCGGAGTTGGTTTTATTCTTAAGTTCGGACAAAGCATCCTTTATGACAGGCGGTTATTACCTTGTTGATGGAGGATATACAGCGGTTTAAAATATTTTTGATCGAATCTTTAAGATTAAATGGTTTTCTATAATTTAATCCTTAATTTTGCCTGAACGAAATACAAACAAACAATGAAATTTTTTATCGATACAGCTAACTTAGCTGACATTAAAGAAGCCCAAGATTTAGGAGTTTTAGATGGTGTAACAACAAATCCATCTTTAATGGCAAAAGAAGGAATTACAGGTCAAGAAAATATTTTGAATCACTACAAAGCAATTTGCGAATTAGTTGACGGAGATGTTTCTGCTGAGGTAATTTCTACTGATTTCGAAGGAATGGTAAAAGAAGGTGAAGCTTTAGCAGCTTTAAATCCTCAAATCGTAGTTAAAATTCCTATGACGAAAGATGGTGTAAAAGCGTGTAAATACTTTTCTACAAAAGGAATCAGAACTAACGTTACTTTAGTTTTCTCTGTAGGACAAGCATTATTAGCTGCAAAAGCTGGTGCAACTTACGTTTCTCCATTCATCGGACGTTTAGACGATATTTCGACAGATGGTTTAAACTTAATCGAAGAAATTCGTTTGGTTTATGATAACTATTTGTACGAAACTCAAATTTTAGCTGCTTCAGTTCGTAATACAATGCATATTGTTAATTGTGCAAAAATTGGTGCTGATGTTATGACAGGACCTTTATCATCAATCTTAGGATTGTTAAAACACCCATTAACAGATTCTGGATTAGCACAATTCTTAGCTGATTACGCTAAAGGAAATCAATAAATTGAATAGAATTTTCTATATATGAGTCGCTTAATTTTAAGCGACTTTTTTTATGAATTTATATTAATGAAAAGCTTTTAATTATCAAGTTGATAAAAATAGTGTTAATAAATAAAAAAAGATGTTTTATTATGAATAATATAAAATTATTAATTGTAAATTGATAAAAGTATTAGAAACTAAAATATTTTTTATTAGTATGTTAAAAACATTTATTTTATTATCAGTCACGCTTGGTATCCCTTTTGTATTAATCATGTTTCTTTATGGAAGCACATTTTTTAAGAAAAATATCAATAATGACTAATAATTTTTTCCATTTACTAAATTAAAAAATCCTTCACTTGTATGAGCGAAGGATTTTTTTATGATGGTTTGATTAATGATTATTTTATTACAACTCTTTTGTTGATTTCCATTTGTTTTCCAACAACTTTGATGATATAAATACCTGGGTTTTTGAAATTAACTTCAACTTCTTTTTGATTTGACGAATTTGAAACTTCATTAATTAATTGTCCATTGAAATTAAAAACAGAAACTTTCTGAATTGATTTCGAATTATTTTCAAGTTTAATTTTAATCGAACGATTTGTTACATTGTAAACTGAAATATCATCACGCTTTTGATATTCGAAATCTCCAGTTCCTAAATTCGAACCCCAAATTTTTTCTGCATATTCAGGATGATCAATAAATGGGTTTCTGTTTTTTTGGTATCTGTAGACTAAATTATTAATATCTTTTTCACGATCAGAAACAGGATCATTTAAATGCCAAGTCATTAATATTTTCAAGAAAGTATCTGTAAAAACTTTATCTTTTGTTTTATTAAACATAGCATAAGACCAACTCTGAATACCATTTTCTTGATAACGAGTAGCAAAATAAAAATAAGCACGAGCTATATCACCTTTAAACTCATCAATTGGTTCGAAAACTGTTCCAGAAAATCCCGCAGAGTATCCAGAGTTTTTATTACTTCCTAATTTAGAGCCATTTAAAGAAGTGTATGTTGCACTTTCAACAACTCCATAAGGAAAATTATCTCTTTTATTATTAACATAACCATCAGTTGGCCAGATATGGAATGCATCTGCAACCATAGGAGAGTTTTTATTAAAAACACTTTGAGGAATAATATGCTCTCTGTTGTAGCAGTCTCCTTCATTTTTATAACCAGAACTGCCACATTGATCTGAAGATTTTATAAAATTATAAGGATCAATTTTTTTCGGTATCTCTGAATAAATATCATAAATAGAATTATCTTTTTCATCATATTTATCTAAAAAACCATTATCAGAATCTGTTCTATTATAAAGCGTCCATAATCCTCCATACGTTAAATCTGTGTGGTTTTTTATTATTTCATATAGCTGTGTTTTTAAGGTAAAGCTGCTACCAGTTGCATTTTCGTAATAGTTACTTGGAGCTTGAGCTGAGGCTAAAATACTTACTGTAAATATGGATAAAGTGTATAAGATTTTTTTCATAAACAATTTAGTTAAAAAAAGCTGTGATTTTCACAGCTTTTATTTTGTATAAATTTATGAAATTTAAAGTTTACTAATTGTTAAATTACTTACTGTAATTTTGATAAATCACCAATGAATCTTGAATTTGTTTATTTAATAATTTATATAAATCTGGTTGATTTAATGAAACTCCAGCTATCGATTTCAATTTTTTCTGAAAATTCTTAGAACCTGACAAAAATTTTGCTCGATAAGAATCTTTATCCATGACTTTTTTGGCTTGTAAATCTTTAAAATCTTTTCTGATTTTTCGTGCATATAATTCAGATAAGTCAAATTGCAACTGCATTTCTTTTAAAATTTCTGCATGTTGCATAGATAGCCACGAATTACTTTCATCAAATTTATTGGTAACCCAAAGTTCAGGAAGTTCTCCAGTAGATTCTGCAATTTGCCAACCTAATTTTGAATCTAAAAATCCTTGAGGAACCTTTGTTTGAATAGGTTTCTTTTTAAAGTTTTCGTAATTAAGTTTCATATCTTTTTTCCATTCAATTACAGATTGAGCCTGAAGAGAATGAGAAGTGAAAAGAGTAATTATAATAAAAAAAAATATTGATTTATTCATCAGATAATCAAGGTGTTGATTTTAAATATTTTCTAACAAATCAAGTCTCATGCCATGAGAACCTTTTATCAAAATATTTCGAGTTTTGATTGGATTTTCTTTTAAACATTCTTCAAATGCAACGCGGTTTTCAAATTTTTGTACTTTCGGATTATTCGTAATTGTTTCACCAAAATTATGTCCTAGAATATAAATTTGATCAAAATCTAAACTTTCAGCTAAATCTAAAATACGTTGATGCTCAGCTTTGGATTCTTCTCCAAGCTCAAACATATCACCAATAATAATTGTTTTAGAACCTTCAAATTTTGCAAAATTATTTAACGAAGCTTCCATACTACTTGGGTTTGCGTTGTACGCATCCATCACAATTTTGTAATTTTCTTTATTGATAATTTGTGAACGATTATTTGATGGAAAATAATTTTCGATTCCGTTTTGAATAGATTTAGCGTCAATCCCGAAATGTTGTCCAATTGCAATTGCACACGAAATATTGCTAAAATTATAGTTTCCTGTTAAATGTGATTGAATTTCTAAATCTTGGTATTTAACCGCCAAATATTCAGTTTCATTTTCTATCAATTCGATTTGAACATTAGCATTATGTTGATCAGAAAATGTAATTCGATTAATATCCTCAGTTTTTTCAACTTGAATTGGATCATTAAAATTAACAAAAGCAGTTCTGTTACTTGCTCTCAAAAAATCATATAACTCAGATTTACCTTTAATCACACCTTTAATTCCTCCGAAACCTTCTAAATGAGCTTTACCAAAATTAGTGATATATCCAAAATCTGGTTGAGAAATAGAAGCTAATAACTCGATTTCTTTTTGATGATTCGCACCCATTTCGATCACAGCCATTTCTGTATCTTCTGGAATAGATAGTATAGTTAAAGGAACCCCAATGTGATTATTCAGATTTCCGAAAGTATAATGCGTTTTGAATTTCTCTTTTAAAACAGCTGAAATCAATTCTTTTGTCGTTGTTTTCCCATTAGAACCAGTCAATCCAATAAATGGTATTTTAAGATAATTACGATAAGTTCTCGCTAAATCTTGTAAAGTTTCTAAAGCATCATTAACCAAAAAAATATTTTGAGATGTATTTTCAAATTCTTTCTCGTCAACAATTGCCATTGCAGCTCCTTGATTGATCGCTTCTTGAGCGAAAGTATTTCCATTAAAATTAGCTCCTTTTAAAGCAAAAAAGATACAATTTTGTGAGATGTTGCGTGTATCAGTCGTAACGATTTTCGATTTAAGAAATTGATCGAATATTTCTGTTGTATTCATGTTATCTAAATAAAATAGATGAGATTCTGTTTTAAAAAAAATAGAAAGAAATTATTCTTTTTATTTCGTACAAATATAAAATTTTATGATTCTATTTTTGACATTTAACGAAGTAATTTACGATAATTGCAAATAAATTAGATGAGATTAATCTTGGTAGCACAAGTTTCTCTATTTTATTTATTATATTAAAAAAATATCTCTAGGACTTTGATAAAAGTATGAAAATAAAAGAAATTACCATTAACGAATTAGAAACTGAACGATTGATTCTTGTTCCTTTTACGATTGATATTTGTGAAAATATGCTGTATAATGATTTTAATATGTTGTATGACAAAGGTTTTGTAAAAAGCAAAGACTGGCCGGATAAAGATATGATGGATACAGTGCCTAAAATTATTCAGAAATTATTAATTCATAATTACGTGACAGGCTTCGAATCCTGGATGATTATAAGAAAGGATACGAAAGAAATAATAGGTGATGTAGGATTTAAAGGGTATAATGCGGAGGAACAAAGTGTAGACATTGGTTATGGAATCATCCGTAAAGAAAGAAGAAAAGGATTTGCAGAAGAGGCGTGTAGAGGTCTTATAAAATGGGCATTTTCTCAAGAAATAGTAAAAGAAATAACAGCCAAATCTTTTTCAGATAATGTCAAATCGATTAATTTATTGAAAAAGCTTGGTTTTGAAAAGATTTTTGAATACAAAGAATTTGTGTATTGGTCATTGATCCAATCTTGAGAACAGAAAGAATTTAATTAACAAATAAAAACTCGATACTATAGTACCGAGTTTTTTTTTATTAAGAAAGATTTTTATCCTCTACGTTTACGTTTTGATTCGAAACTACCAGAGTATTCTTGTGCCACACGGAAACCAATCCAGTTTGTTGCACTTGCTTGGTGTAAGTAACGTCTTTGTCCTGGATCTATCCAGTAAATAGGGTCTTTCCAAGAACCACCTTTTACAACACGTGTTTCATCAGAGATGTCAGAAGTACGTTTAGAAGAATCTTTTTCTAAGATTACTCGACCTTTTTCATCTACTCTAAATTTACGTTGAGGAGCGTTGTACATGTCTTCTGTTGCTTGATCAGCAGATTTACCTTCCTCAGTACGTGGTGATAAAGAAGAATTAGGGTCACCATCACGATAATTTGTTAAATCGTATTCTATTTGTTTTTTGTAAGCGCCTGGTAATCCTCTATAAACTAAACGTCCGTTGTCTAATGTATCATATTCAACATTTGTTTCGTCATATTTTTCAAAACCACCTGCGCCATTGTCAATTTTTGTTTTTAAAATATTTCCACGGTAGTAGTTGAAATCGTTTGCTTCTTCATCAATAATTGGACGATAAACATCAGAAACCCATTCAGCAACGTTTCCTAACATTCCGTAAAGACCAAAATCATTTGATGGATATTTACGCACATCACTTGTAATTGCAGAACCATCGTTTCCAAATCCTCCAATACCAGAGTAATCTCCACGTCCTTGTTTGAAGTTGTCTAAATATTGTCCTCTTTGAGCTCCTTTTGTAACTCTCAAGTTATTTTGAGCAACATCTTTTCCTTTGTATTCGTTGTATTCACGATTTCCAGGTAAAGCTAATGCTGCATATTCCCATTCAGCTTCTGTAGGTAAACGGAAGGGTTGTACTTCATCTGAACCAGTTGCACGATTTGCTTTTAAGATACGTGTATTTTGCGTTTTAATTTGATTCGCTTTCATAATTTTAGTCGAATCAATCGCTTCGTTTACATTTGTATCGCCTAACTTATATTGTTCAGCACTAAATGTTTTATTTCCGTAATTATACTCCTCGTTATTGTAATAATCTTTTGATAAGATTCCTTTGTTCATTAAAGATTTTTCAAGAGCACGGTCTGTTAACCAATCACAATAGTTAACGGCTTGTAACCAAGAAATACCAACTACTGGGTAATAGCTGAATTCTGGAGAAAATAAATAATTTTCTGTAGAGAAATCATCACGAGATAATTGATTGTTAAAAACCGTTTCATCTGGTAATGCTCCATTATAAATATCCTTGTATTGCGTGTCTTCTGGTGGGAAAACAACTTTCAACCAAGTTAAATATTCTCTATATTCGTAGTTTGTAACCTCAGTTTCACCCATAAAGAAAGATTTTACTTGCATACGAACAGGAGAATTATTCCAATCGTGTAACACGTCGTCTTTCGTAATTCCCATCGTAAAAGATCCACCTTCGATGAAAACCATTCCAGGCCAAGCTTTGATGTTTTCTTTCTTTTTACCTGAAAAAAACCAACCTTTACTATCGTTTGGTTTCCATCCTGTACGGCTTGTGAAATTTTTTGTTCCACCTCCTTTTTTCTTTCCTGAACTGCTTGCACAACCCATGAACACACTCATAGTTACAGCTGCAAGGGCAAGAGAAAAAATACGTCCTTTATTCATTTTCATAGAATATTTCTGGTTTTCGAAAATTAAATTTAATGCAAATAAAAGCATTTGACATTAATCTTACAACGAAAAAATGCTTTATTTCTTGTATCAAACGTAAGAATTATTTTTTTATTTTACGATTGAAAATATATTTGTCAAAATAGCGTTATTCAGACATGAAGAAATATTTTATTTTAGTTGCAACTTTGCTTCAATTTCCTCAATTATTTAGTCAAAATTACAAAATAAATTGGGAGAATAATCAAACAATTTCTTTAACGAATGGAAATAAGGTAAATGTGCCGTTTTTTTCGAATAAAGATAATTATTTTGTTGGAGGATATTTTCTTCCAGAATTTGTCGTTGAGTTAAATTCTACAAATCAAGAAGTTGAATTATCAAATGTGCAATTTAGAGAAGTACAGGATGAATTGGCCGATTTGAATACGTCTTCGATTACAGATAAAATTAATTTTTCTTCATATAATATTATTGATAAAAATGGTCAGCAAAAACTAATTTTTAAAGTTGTACCATTTGTCAAACAAAATGATAAGATTTTAAAAATAGAATCTTTCTCAATTGTACCGAAATCAATTCAATCTCGAAAAACATCTTCTCGAAAATTAATTGATAATTCGACTACAAGTGTTTTGAAAACGGGAGATTGGTACAAAATAAAAGTCTCGAAAGATGGAGTTTTTAAATTAGATAAAAGTTTCTTTACTAAAAATGGAATTCCGACCAATTTTAACCCAAAATCGCTAAAAATCTATGGAAATGGAGAAGGGCGTTTGATGGAGAATTTAACGGAAGATAGAACTGGAGCTTTGAATGAAATTCCAATAAAATTTGTTGGAGGTGAAGATGGAAGTTTTGATAGTAATGATTACGCGTTGTTTTATGCGAAAGGTCCGCATCAGTGGTACAGAAATAATACGACAACGTTGAAAGATGCAAAAGTTCGCTATAATTTGTATGATGATTTTGCTTATTATTTTATCAGTTTTAATGGAGAAGATGGCAAAAGAGTAGGAGAACAGGCGCTTACAGCAAGTCCTATAAAAACTTTTTCTACTTTTGATAATTTACAATTTCATGAAAAAGATTCGATTAACTTAAATGGTCTTGGGCAAATTTGGGTTGGAGAAAATATTGGTTTAAATGGAGGTTTCAAGAAAACGTTCAAAGCGAATGCTGTAAATGGTGGAGAAGCATATTTGCGTTATGCGGTGGTTGGAAAAAATGCAAACAATACATCATATAGCGTTAATTTAAATGGACAAACTTTTACTCATTCTTTAGGAAACTCTTTATTTGATAGAAATATTCAAGATAAAACAGTTTCATTAGGTTCAAATTCTATCGATATTGCGGTTTCTTCTAGCGGAACCAATCCTTCTGGATTAGCTTATTTGGATTATTTACAATTGCGTTTCAAAGATGGTTTAACATATAGCAATGAGCAATTCACTTTTCAGTTTTTAGAAGATATTAATAATGGAAGTGTGAATGCTTTTTCATTGAATAATGCTGCAAATGTTTCTGTTTGGAATGTTTCTGATATTCATTTAATTTCTTCAATTGTTCCGCAAAGTAATTTGTATAAGTTTAGCACAAATCATCTGAATCAGTTTGTCGCATTCAAGGATGAAAATGCTTTTACAGATGCAAAATATGTAGGGAAAGTAGCAAATCAAGATATTCGTAGTTTAACCGATATTAATTATATAATTGTCACGCATCCAAAATATTTGGATCAAGCTACTCGCTTGGCGAATTTTAGAAAAGAACATGATAAGATAAATGTTGCAGTTGTAACAACGGAACAAGTTTACAACGATTTTTCTTCTGGAAGTCAAGATCCTATTGCGATTCGTGATTTCTTTAAATTCTTAAAAGATAGATCAAGTCCAAATTTAGAATATGGTGTTTTGTTTGGAGCAACAACCTATGATCCAAAAAATAGAGTAAAGGATTTTACAAATTATCTTCCAACTTTTACAGACGAACCTTCTCTTGATATTGATGGTGCGATTGCAACGGATGATTATTTTGCAATGTTAAATGATAATGTAAAAATGTTATCGAATAGCGTAGACGGAATTTATAGTTACGATGCCAATTGGTTTGAAATAGCTGTAGGACGAATTTCTGCTTCTAATTCTACTGAGGCAAAGATTTTGGTTGATAAAATAGTTTCATATTACGATAAAGTTCAAGGAAAAGGGACTTCCTATGGCGATTGGCGAACAAAAATTGTTGCAGTTACTGATAATGATAATAATGTAAATACTCCAGGCTTAAATGCCAAAATTGATACTGAATTTTCTAAACCTGAGAATCAAATTTATACGATTAATAAAATATATTCGGGAGCTCATCAACCTGAAAGTACTTCTGCCGGAGTTAGATATCCAACCGTAAATCAAGCAATTTTGAATGGAATCGAGTTAGGTTCAAACTTCTTGATGTATTACGGTCATGGAGGTCCTCGTAGTTGGGCACAAGAGCGAATTATTACAGCAGAAGAATTAACAAATTTATCCAATTTTAATGCAGCTTATTCACGTTTACCTATCGTAACAACTGTGACTTGTGATTTTACAATTTGGGATTTACCGCAATATAATTCTGCCGGAGAAGCTATGTTGAAAAACGCAAATGGAGGAGCCTTGTCTATGATAACAACCAATCGTCCAATTGGAACAGGTTACGGAGATTCGATGAATAATTTTTTGATCGAACAGTTTTTCAAGAAAGTTGGAATAGAAAATCAAACAATTGGTAAAGCGCTTAATGAAGCAAAATTAAATTATTCTCCAAAACATCAAAATAACAAAAGTGTAAGTATTCTTGGAGATCCGATGTTAGTAATTCATCGTCCACAACAAGATATTGAAATATTAAGCATCAAAAATAAAAAAGATGTAGATGCCCTTGCTGGTGGTAAAATGCAAGCATTAGATTTTATAACGATTACAGGTAAAGTAAATCAATTATCTAATACTTCAATTGATAATAGTTTCAATGGGAAAATTGCGATTAGTTTGTATGAAAAACCTGAAACGAAAACCATTTTATCGGAGTCTGATTGGGCTGGAAAAACTTTCGAAACAGAAAATAAAACAATTTATAAAGGAATAGGAAAAGTAGAAAAAGGTGAATTTACGATTCAATTTTATGTTCCGAAAGATATTAATTATGAATTAGGAAATCGTAAAATAAAATTTTATGCTTGGGATGAGAAAGATGGTAAAGACGCATCGACTTTAAAAACAATTACGATTGAAGGAATTAACGAAGAAGGATTGAATGATGATGAACGTCCGCAAGGAAAATTATATATGAATAACCTTCATTTTGCGAATGGAGGAATTACAGATCGTTCGCCTTATTTGGTTGGTTGTTTAACTGATAATTCAGGTATTAATGCAACTGGATCGAGTATTGGACACGATATTGTTGCAACGCTTGATGGAAAAGTGCAAGATGCTTATGTGTTGAATGAATATTATGATGGAGGTGATGCAAACCCATGTATCAATAAGAATTTTGAAGATTATCAGAAAGGACAAGTAATGTATCAATTGAAAAATCTTGAACTTGGTCAACATACTGTGAATTTAAAATTTTGGGATATCAACAATAATTCGAATACTGTAACGTTAGACTTTGTAGTAATGGAAAATGGAACAGGACAATTACATATTGATAAATTGTTAAACTGGCCAAATCCATTTACAAAGAATACGTTTTTCCATTTTGAACATAATTGTGATTCTGAGTTAGATGTAATGGTTCAGATATTTACAATTTCAGGAAAATTAGTCAAAACGATTCGTAAAACTGTTTCAGCAGAACCTTTTAGAGAAGGATATCGAACAGGTAAATATGCGATAGAATGGGATGGTTTGGATGATTTTGGCGATAAAATAGGAAAAGGTGTTTATATTTACAAGGTCAATGTGAAAGGTGTTGATGATACGGTTTGTAAAGGATCAGCCACCGCAGTTGAAAAACTTGTCATATTAAAATAATAAACAAAAAGAAAAAATATAATCAATAATATAACGAATGAAAAAAATTACAGCAAGTTTATTGATTTTAGCATCAGGATTTACTTTTGCTCAAAATAAAGATGAAGTTAATAATCCGATAATGACAGGAGCTCCATTTTTAAGAATTTCTCCAGATGCACGTGCAGGTGGTTTGGGAGATCAAGGAGTTGCAACTTCTGCGGATAATTATTCTCAATTTTGGAATGCGGCAAAGTATTCTTTTGCTCCTGATTATTCAGGTGTAGCCTTTTCATATACACCTTATATGGGATCTTTGGTGAATGATGTATTTTTATTGAATGCTACTTATTATACGTTTTTAGGTCAAGATGAACGTAGTACATTAGGAGCAAGTATCTATTATTTCAATATGGGCGAAATTCAGTTAAATAGACTTGGAGCAGGCGGTATTGATGGAAGCGATATAATTAATGACGGAGTAGCCAAACCAAATGAATTCTCAATCGATTTATCATATGGTTTACGTTTAACAGATAATTACTCGATGGCGGTGACAGGTCGTTTCATTCGTTCAGATTTATTCAATGGAGTAAGTGATGGTACAGTTCAACCAGCAAACACTTTTGCTGTAGATATTGCTGGATATTATCAATCAGAAACAATGAATACAAATAATTTTGAAGGAAAATTACGTGGAGGTTTCCAAATCTCTAATATTGGTCCAAAATTAGATTATTCAAACTCAGAAGATAATGCATCATATTTACCAACAACATTACGTTTAGGTGTTGGATATGATTTCAAATTTGATGATTACAATAAAGTTGGTATTACAACAGAATTTTCTAAATTGTTAGTTCCTACACCTCAATATGAATATGATGAAGAAGGGAATGTAACGAATCGTTATATACCTAATAAAGGTGTAATGTCTGGAATTTTCAGTTCATTTGGAGATGCTCCAGGGGGAGGAAAAGAGGAGTTAAAAGAAATTATGTATTCTGTTGGTGCAGAGTACTCTTATAATGATGCTTTGTTTATCCGTGCCGGTTATTTTCACGAAAGTCCAATGAAAGGTGATCGTCAACATTTGACATTAGGTTTAGGGCTAAAATACAATGCGTTTGCTTTTAATGCTTCTTACTTAATTCCAATGTCAGATACAAACAATGCTTTAGAAAACACATTACGTTTCGGTATTGCTTGGAATTTTGGAGGAGAAACACAAAATAGTTACGATTACTAGAAATCGTTAAGATTAAGTTATAATTGGCTAACCTTTTGGTTAGCCTTTTTTTATTTATTAACTTAAATCAAGTTTTAAATTAATAGTTAAAACTAATTTTACATCAATTAAAAAACTAAACTAATTATGTCTAACGTTGGATTAATTTTAGAAGAAAAAGCTGCTGATATAGGAAATTTTTTGGTTGGTAGATTATTACCATTTCGTCAAAAAAGACATGTCGGACCATTTGTATTTATCGATCATATGGGACCAACAAAAATGAAAGATTATCAAAATCTTGATGTAGGACCGCACCCACATATTGGTTTATCAACTTTGACTTATTTATTTGAAGGAGCGATTATGCATCGCGATAGTTTAGGAACTGAATTAGAAATTCAGCCTGGAGCTGTGAATTGGATGACTGCTGGTAAAGGTGTTGTACATTCTGAGCGAACTCCGGAATATCTACGTACAACAGAAAAAACATTACATGGTTTACAAATTTGGGTGGCTTTGACAAAAGAATTAGAAAATATGGAGCCGAGTTTTGTTCATGTTGAAGCAGATAAATTACCAAATTGGTCGGACGAAAATGCTGATTATAGATTGATTGCTGGTAAGTTTGGTGAACATACTTCTGGCGTGCCTGTTTATTCCCCTTTATATTTTATTGAGATTAAAGCGAAAAATGATTTCAAAGTTTCTTTAGGTAAAGATTTGTATGGAGAATCTGCTTTGTATGTATTAGAAGGTTCTATCAAAGATGGAGGAGAGACATACGGAACAAAACAATTATTAGTTGCGAAAGAAGCTACTTTGTGTGAGTTCGAAATTACGGCTGGTTCTACCGTTTATATTTTTGGAGGAGAAGAATTACCGGAAGAACATTTTATCTTTTGGAATTTTGTAAGTTCTTCAAGAGAAACGATTGAAACGGCGAAGGAAAATTGGATTAATCATCGTTTTCCTAAAGTTCCTGGAGATGACGATTACGTTCCGATTCCGCAAGCTCAACAAAAATCTAAAATAAAAGAAAACGAAAAATAAATTGATAATGAGTGATATTAATGTAACATCAACTTCGACAGATAAAAATTATATTTCGAATATTAAAGCTGGGAAACACGAATTTAATGTAGATGAACCTTTAGATAAAGGAGGTTTGGATACAGCTGCAAAACCAAGCGAATTATTGGGAGCTGCATTGGCTTCTTGTACTTCGATTACATTGCAAATGTATATGAATCACAAAGAATTTGCTTACAAAAAAGTTGAGGTAGATGTCAATTTTGATATGATTACAACTGAGCCAATTACTTTTCAGCGTCATGTTATTATAGAAGGTGATTTCGATGAAAAACAACAAACAAGATTATTGAAAGTTGCAAATTCTTGTCCTGTACACAAAGTGTTAGAAAAAGGTCACGAAATAGAAACAACGATAGAGTTTATTTAATAAAAAAAACCACTTCATCTGAAGTGGTTTTTTTTATCTTAATATTGTCCCGTCCTGAAATAG
>NZ_DDBA01000025.1:0-16535 GCF_002333005.1 Empedobacter sp. UBA2044 | reverse complement strand
TTTCAGGACGTTACATATTTTTATTCGTTGATTAAATATTAATCGAATTAATTATTCAATAATAATGATTTGATTAGGATTAGAAGAAACTTTATACAAAAAATATTTGAGCATATTTTTTATTTCTTCCGTTTCTTGAATCGGAATTAAGATATTATGAATCTTCTCTAGCGTTTTTATTTGATGATGATATTCGTAATAACCATATCCTTTAAATTCCCCATTCTCAACTAAATAAAATGATTTTTCAATTCCTTTTCGTCCTTTATCAATAATCAAAAAAGTTTCGGAAGGATATTCAGTTGTTTTAATAAAACTTTGAATTCGCTCATTATAAACTTCTTTAGATTCCTCTTTTACACAAGCTCCATTGCATTTATTTACTTTATATTGGAAACAAGATTCATCAGATTTAATTCCCGCATTTACTTGTTGACAAAGATTATAATCATGAACAATTTTCTCTAAAACCTCTTTTGCGCGTTCCTTAGTTTTAAATTTCAAAACAGGTTGAGTCTTTCTAACTTTCCCTATTTCTAATCTCGAATAACCACGTTTAGACTCTAAATAATACAATCCAAAAGGATAAACTTTATTCTCTACCAACTTTACGTTATACATTGGTTGATTATTCAAGACCTCGTTATTTTCTTTAATTGCAGCAAGAAAACCACTACCGGTTTCTTCGAATTTTATAGAACGAGTATAACGCTTAAGTTTATTTGCTTTTAGAGTTTTTGATGTAAAAATTTGATTAATAGATCGCGCAATATTATTACTTCGACTAATATAAATAAGTTGCTTTCGGCTATTGTATAAATAATAAACCCCGATAGAATTAGGTAAACCTTCAAGAAGTTTCTGATATTTAGAATGTGCTTTTTTAGGTTGTTTTAAACCTGTTTTTTTCGTAATTATTTTCTCCGAATCTTTATCTAACAACAACTTAAACAAAGAAATTGTAGCTCTTGCATCTCCAGAAGCTCTATGTCTGTCTGTCACTAAAATTCCAAGCGATTCGCATAATTTCCCTAAAGAATATGAAGGTAATCCTGGAATTAATTTTTCGCTATATTCGAACGTATCAATCCATTCTTTTTCGTAATTATAACCCAAACGATCGAATTCTTGTTTTAGCATTCTATAATCAAACATTACATTATGTCCAACTAAAATACAATCATCTGTAATCTCAACTATACGTTTTGCTACTTCGTGAAATTTAGGCGCTGTCAGCACCATCTTATCCGAAATATGCGTTAATCTTTGTACATATTGGTCAATCTTTTTTTCAGGATTGACTAATGATATAAACTGATCTACAATTTCTTTTCCATCATATTTATACACTGCAATCTCTATGATTGACTCTTCTCCTACTTTTCCGCCAGTCGCTTCTATATCTAAAATCGCGTACACGTGCTTATTTTTTTCCTTTTAAAAAATTAGTTAACATTTTCATTCCAAAATCCATCAATTTTCGAGTTGCAGTACGACTTACATCACGCACAACAGGATTATCTGTCCAATCTTTTTCCTTAGGAACACTTCTTGTTGAAGTTGCTTTAGCAGCAGGTTTCTCTATATTTTTTTGTTGTTCTAACTTTTTCGATAAAATTTCATTTGCAGATTCACAATCAATATCTGTTGCATATTTAGTCACTAAATCTGAATTTGAGGTAATCGTATCGATTTCATTTGAAGTTAAAATATCCATTCTCGAATTCGGCGCTCGCATATACGTATACGCCAAAGGAGTTGGAATCCCTTTTTCATCTAAAGCCGTCACAAAAGCCTCTCCAATTCCTAATTGAGTGATGACCTCATCCGCTTTATAATAGGTTGTTGTCGGATAATTTTCTATCGCTTTTGTAATTTCTTTACGATCTTTGGCTGTAAAACCTCTTAATGCGTGTTGAACTTTAAGCCCTAATTGACTCAAAACCGTATCAGGAACATCACCAGGAACTTGCGTTACAAAATATAATCCTACACCTTTTGATCGAATTAATTTTACCATTGTTTCAATTTGATTCAATAAAGCTTTTGTAGCTTGCTTAAAAATCAAATGTGCTTCATCAATAAAAATAACCAATTTCGGTTTATCAGAATCTCCAGATTCAGGGAATTGAGAATAAATTTTATTCAATAAACTCAACATAAAAGTTGAAAATAAATTGGGCTGATTTTGAATATCAATCAAACGAATAATATTTACAATTCCTTTTCCGTCTTTCGTTTTCAATAAATCTTGAACATCAAAACTTGGTTCTCCAAAAAACTTTGTTGCTCCTTGTTGTTCTAATGCAACAATTTTACGCAAAATAGTTCCCAAAGACGCTGGCGCAATTGTTCCATAATTCGAATTTAATTCTGATTTTCCTTCATCGGAATCTGTCACATATTGCAAAACACGTCGAATATCCTCCAAATCAATCAAAGGTAAATTACGATCTTGACAATATTTGAATATAATTGAAATAATACTTTCTTGTGTTTCATTCAGTTCTAAAATTTTACTGAATAAAATTGGTCCAAAATCACTTACAGTCGCACGAAGTCTTGCTCCTGGTTCATCAGAAATAGACAAAAATTCGACAGGAGAAGCTTGCGGATCAAAAGGCAAATTAAGCGATTCCATTCTTTCTTGCGCATTTTTATCTTCCGAATTTGCAGCTGCTCCAATCCCTGATAAATCTCCTTTGATATCCATCAATAATGTTGGAACGCCTTTTAAAGAAAGTTGCTCTGCGATAATCTGCAAAGATTTTGTCTTCCCAGTTCCCGTTGCACCACCAATCAACCCGTGACGATTCATTGTTTTTAGCGCAACTGAAATTTCAGCTTCTTCTACAATTTCGCCATCTAATTTGGCTTTGCCTAAAATTATTTTATCGTTTTTAAAAGAATAACGACTTTGTATGTCTTGAATAAAGCTTTCTTTCTGGTTCATTTTGATTGATTATTGAATAAATATAGGAAAAATTTATTCTGAAATTTTATATTTTACAGCTACTGGATAATGATCCGAGAATTTTTTTCGAATAACATGTGCCTCAATAGGTTTAAATAACTTAGAATGAAATAAATAATCAATTCTAATTGGAAATTTAAATCCATGAAAAGTTGTCGCATTTCCTTTTCCAACTTCTATATAAGAGTCGTGAAGATATTTTTTCAACTTCTCATATTCGTAAGAAACTGGAGTCGAATTAAGATCCGTTCCCAAAATAACTGGATGACGCGAAGATGTGATATATGGAATAATCGCTTCTAACTGTTTTTGATGTTTTTGCATTCCTTGCACCAATTTTAACTCAACTTTTCGACTCGAAATTTCAGCAGTTCGCGAATCATCAGACTGAATAATTTCTTTCACCATCGCTTTATCAATGTACATTGGCTCAAGATAAACATTAATCACACGAATCGTATCATTTCCCAAATCGATATCAGCATAAGCGGCAAGTCCATTCAATTCTTCATTATCATCAGGTGTTATTTTTTTTGTTTGAATAATAGGATATTTACTATAAATTGTCAATAAACCATAAAATTCTGAA
The DNA here is from genome assembly GCF_002333005.1 of Empedobacter sp. UBA2044. NCBI lineage: Bacteria > Pseudomonadati > Bacteroidota > Flavobacteriia > Flavobacteriales > Weeksellaceae > Empedobacter > Empedobacter sp. UBA2044. Next base: position 12,972 of record NZ_DDBA01000025.1, on the reverse strand, counting down.
TAATAATTTTTGAATTCTTTATTTTTTAGACTTTTCTGTTGACCTTCATATGCCTCTTGAAGCAACATAATATCAGCTTTATTCTTAATCAAAAGCTCTTTTGTTCCTTCTTCTTTAAAACCATGTACATTATATGTCAATACAGATAAATCAGCTTTTTTGTCTTCAACTTTATTGAATTGTATAATTGGATATGAAAGATAAATAGGATAAAATAATCCGGCTGAAAGAACCAAAATTAATAAAAAATGTCGCCAGCTAAACAGTAACCAATACAGTAAAAACATTGCTCCGAATGCAAATAATATTGGGAAACCGATCGAAATGAAGTTAAAATATGGAATTTCTGTAGGCGTAAAAATTTTATTTAAATAGACACAATAAGCCACCAACAAAAAAACGATATTAATTGTTAGTACTAAACGATTGAAATAATTTAGTTTAAACTTACTGATTATACTCATTTTACCTACCTTCTCTAAACAGAAAGTCTTTTTCTTCTTTTGACAAACTCTCGTAACCTGAACGAGAAATCTTATCTAAAATTACATCAATTTTCTTTTGTTTTTCAACTTTTTGATGATTAAAATCGTAATCATCTTTCGGAACATTTGATCGCGAAGAAGTTGAAGAAGTATTTTTATATGTTTTGAAAGTTGATTTCTCTTTTTTCTTAAATAACTGCTCTATTTTGAAAATAAAGTTACCTAAAAAATCATTTCCTCTCTCAAATTGTTTCATATAAAGATAACCAAAAATAGCACCTCCCAAATGCGAAATACTTCCGCCTGCATTTTGATTAGCAATAATATTATACACATCGAATGCGATAAATACATAACCAACATACAACAATGGAAATGAAGTTGGAATCAACAACAAACGAACGGGCATTTTCGGATTATAAGAAATCATTGCAAAAAACACCGCATAAACCGCTGCCGAAGCACCAACTAATAAATGTGAATAATTGAATAAATTCTGAAACAATAAAAAGAAAATTCCACCAGCGATTCCTCCAAAAATATAGAATGTAACTAAATTTCGGTTCTGAAATTGTTGCAAAAACATTTGCCCAACGAAATACAACAAAACCATATTCATTATCAAATGAAAAAGATTGCCATGTAACCAAGAATATGTTAGGATTTGCCAAGGTCTTACAATCAAATCATCGAAAGATGACAAAGCAAACAAACCAGTTGTTGTAATCGTAGAATTTACTACCGTTCGAAGAACAAAATCAACAATTAACAATGTAAAAAACACCACAACGTTAACGTAAATTAATTTTGTTGCGCTATTTCCTGATGAATATTTTAATTTTAAATCGTCTAAGATATTATTTGCCATTTTTTAATTCCATCTATATAAATTCTTTTTCCAATATCTTGCTAACAAGAAACCAATCAATCCACCTCCTAAATGCGCAAAATGTGCTACATTTCCGATATTTTGATATCCCATATAAAACTCAATTAACACCATAATTGGAATAAAATATTTTGCTTTAATTGGTACTGGAAAAAAGATTAACATTAATTTTTCGTCTGGATATAAAACCGCGAAAGCCAATAACAAACCATAAATAGCACCAGAAGCACCAACCATTGGTGTTACATAATTTGTCAAAAGTTCTGACGCAGCTTGATTATTTTGAATAATTGAATTCGTATGATATCCACCTTGCATATTTAATTTTGCAGCTTCATAAATTTGACTAAAACCTATTCCTTGCGTTTGAACAGCATCTTTTAACTGCTCTATTTGAAAGTAATTAACTGCATTAAACAATATAAAACCGCCTAAACCAGCTAACAAATAAAGCGTCAAGAATTTTTTTGGTCCAAAAGTTTGTTCAACCACAGAACCAAACATCCACAATGCAAACATGTTAAACAAAATATGTGAAAAGTCGGCATGCATAAACATATGCGTCAAAATTTGCCAAAATTTGAAGTTGGGAGATTCTGGATAAAAAGCACCTAAAATCACTCTCAAATCGATTTGTCTAGTCTGCATAAAAACAAATGTTGCAAAAAAGAACAAACCGTTTATAATAAGTAAATTCTTTGTAATCGGTGGAATAGATTGTCTCATCTCTTATTGTAATGTTTTTTTGATATCAGCCGTATTCATCTGCACAAAAATTGGGCGTCCGTATGGCGTATAATTCGGATTTGGTAGTCTTAGCAATTCTTCAACCAAAGTTTGCATTTGTTCAGATTTTAATGAAACTCCTTTTTTAACAGCCGCATTTTTTGCTAAAATTTTTGCAAACGTATTTTCTAATTCAATTGATTCTTGGTATTCCAATTCCTCGATAAAATCCATAAAAACAGACACAACATCCTCTTGTTGCACATCAACAGGAATCGCATTAATCTGTATCGCTTCTTCATCCAACGATATATCAAAACCAAAATTCAACAATTGATGTTCTACATTGATTAATTTCTGACGATCATTTGGCGAAAGTTCCAACTCTATCGGGAAAAGCATTTGTTGTACCAAAGCACTTCCATTATTTGAATGTATAAATTTTTCGAATAATATTTTTTGATGCGCGCGATGTTGATCGATGATTAACAATTCGCCACGATATTCAACAACCAAATATTGATTCATCCATTGAATTACTTCAAAACTATCATGAAAATCTTCAGATTCAAATAATTGATGCGCATGATTATTTTCAATTTCTAACTCAACAGCATCTTTATAAAAATCCATATTCGCACGAATATCAGATGGTTTCGGCGCTCTTGTTTGTTGATGCTCGAAAGGGTTAAAACTAGAATCAACCGTAATTTCTGGCATTTTAATTTCCGTATCTTCTGTCGCTGACGGAATAAAAGCCCAGTTTGGGTCTTGTTCAAAATCCAACGAAGGAATTACATTAAATTGTCCCAGAGCGTGTTTTACAGCAGCTCTAAGAATAGTAAAAATCAATGCTTCATCCTCAAATTTAATTTCTGTTTTAGTTGGATGAATGTTAATATCAATTTTTGACGGATCAATTTCTAAATACAAAAAATAAGAAGGACTATATCCCATTGGCAACAAACTCTCGAAAGCGTCTACGATTGCATTATGCAAATATCCGCTACGAATAAAGCGATTATTCACAAAGAAAAATTGTTCGCCACGCGATTTTTTTGCAGCATCTGGTTTCCCCACAAAACCTTTCACTTTTACAATTTCTGTATCTTCTTCAACGGATATAATTTGTGAACTTAATTTTTTTCCAAAAATTTGAGCAATACGTTGTTTCAGATTTCCGGCTTTCAAATGATAAACCTCTGCATCATTGTGATGTAAAAAGAAACTAATGTTTTCGTGCGCCATCGAAACACGTTGAAACTCATCTTGAATATGACGAAATTCAACTTGATTTGATTTTAAGAAATTACGACGAGCAGGCACATTATAGAAAAGATTTTTTACCGAAATAGACGTTCCAGCTGGACAAACAACAGGATCTTGGTTGCGAACTTCTCCGCCTTCAATCACCAATTGCGAACCAACCTCATCCTCTTCTCGACGCGTTTTCGTTTCTACCTGTGCAACCGCAGCAATCGACGCCAAAGCCTCTCCACGAAAACCTTTTGTATGAATATTATAGATATCCTCTGTCTTTCTGATTTTTGAAGTTGCGTGACGTTCAAAAGCCATTCGAACATCCGTCACACTCATTCCCGAACCATTATCAATCACTTGAATCAAGCTTCTGCCAGCATCTTTTACAATCACCTGAATAGAAGTTGCACCAGAATCCACCGCATTTTCAATCAATTCTTTTATCACAGAAGCTGGTCGTTGTACAACTTCTCCTGCGGCAATTTGATTGGCTACATGATCTGGCAGTAATTGAATAATATCGTTCATCTTTTCGTATAAATTGATTTAATTTTGACTATTTTTTTAATCAAACTTTACAAATATACAAACAAATCTCTCTTTTGACCTTATTCTCTACAAGTGAAACTTATCAACAATTTTTTAAGTTTTAAGTTTTAACTTTTGAATAATAAATTCATAATTTTCAGCAATAAAAAAGGTAAACAAATGCCTCTACCTATTTTTTTATATTTCATTGATATTGTTCTAATTCATCTTTCAAATCTCTAGCAAACTCTTCTAAACTGACAACAAAACCAGTTTTATCTGTAGGAAACACATTTATCAATAAATGATTTTCATCAATATAATCAAAAAGAGTTTCTTCAAAATCATCAAAAGTCAATTCCAATACTTCACAATTTTCCCAACCATCGTTTTTTGTTAATTCAGCAAATTCCTTTGCACACCAAATTGGAAATATTTTTTTATCATTAATTATAGAAATAGCGTAATCACCATCAGGAAAAATCAATGTATAAGCAATTTCCCAATCAGCAATTTTTCGAATAAAATATTGATAACGATCAAAAGGATTTAACTTTAATATATTTTCTATTTCTTTTGGATGCATTAATTCTCTTTCAAAACAGCTTTCATTTCATCAAATTCTTTATCAATCTCTTGATTCGGTTTTTGAGTCATTAACGAAACGACATAAATTGCGATAACCGAAGATAAAAACCCAGGTATCATTTCGTACCAATCTTTGTAATCGTGATTTACATAAACCCAAGCTAAGACAACAATTCCTCCTGTTAACATACCTGCTAAAGCTCCTTGCCAAGAAGTTTTTTTCCAAAAAAGAGAGAAAACGATTACTGGTCCAAATGCAGATCCAAATCCTGCCCAAGCATTTCCAACTAAATTTAGAATAGAATCTTTTGGTGTTAATGACAACAACACCGCGATTAATGCTACAATTAAAACCGATAAACGACTTGCTGTTAATAACTGTTTTGGTGTTGCTTTTTTGTTCAAAAATGCTTTGTAAATATCTTCTGTTAACGAACTTGATGTTACTAATAATTGTGAAGAAATTGTACTCATTACAGCTGCTAAAATTGCTGATAATAAAAATCCACCAACTAATGGATGAAACAAAACACGTGAAAAATAAATAAAAATCGTTTCTGCTTCTGTTTTAGACCCATCAAATTTTAACATTGTTGTTTGATCAAATTTCATTAAATATGCGATACCAACTAAACCAACTAAAAGTGCTCCACCTACTGTAAAAATCATCCATGTAATTCCAATATCTTTAGCTTTCGCTAAATCTTTCGGGTTTCCAATCGCCATAAAACGTACTAAAATATGGGGCTGACCACAATATCCTAACCCCCAAGCCATCAAGGATAATATACTAATTGTTGTTGTACCTTTAAATAAATCTAAATATTTATCGCCTTTATCATTAATCAACGAAAAGGTTTCACCAACTCCACCAATTTCAGAAATTGCTACAATCGGAACAATAACCAAAGCCAAAACCATAATCGTCCCTTGTACGAAATCAGTTAAACTTACCGCTAAAAAACCACCTAAAAAAGTGTATAATACAACTACAAAACTTGTCATCCAAAGTCCAGTCATATAATCTAATCCAAAAGCAGATTCAAACAATTTGCCTCCAGAAACCATTCCAGCAGAAGTATATAATGTAAAAAATATTAAGATTAATATTGAAGAAACAATTCTTAATAAACGCGATTTATCTTTGAAACGATTTTCAAAAAATACGGGTAATGTAATCGAATTTTGAGCGATTTCTGTATAAATTCGTAATCGCGGTGCGACAAAAATATAGTTCAAAAAACATCCTGTTGTCAATCCAATTGCAATCCAAGCACTCGACAAACCTGTAAAATACATTGCTCCTGGAACGCCCATTAACAACCAACCACTCATATCAGCAGCACCAGCAGAAAGCGCCGTAACAGCTGCTCCCATTTTCCTTCCTCCAATCAAAAAATCTTCGGAATTACTTGTTGACTTTCGGTAGGAGTAAATCCCGATTCCAATCATCAGAGCCATATATGCGCCAATAGAAATGTATTCGTAAATGTTCATGTGTTTTAATTTTTATCGAAAATATAATTTTTCGTCCACAAAAAATGTACGAACTTTAAATTTCTAAACAAGAATCATGAATTTTCAACAAAATAATCTAAAATCAGCGACAAGTCCGTATTTGAAACAACACGAAAATAATCCTGTTTGGTGGCAAAGTTGGAGTGACGAAGTTTTGATTCATGCAAAAAAAGTCAACAAACCTTTGTTTATTTCAATTGGATATTCAGCTTGTCATTGGTGTCACGTGATGGAACATCAATCTTTTGAAAACAAAGAAGTTGCAAAGGTAATGAATGATAATTTTGTTTGTATTAAAATTGATCGTGAAGAACGCCCTGATTTAGATGCTTTGTACATGAATGTTTCGCAAATAATTCATCAATCTGGTGGTTGGCCGCTGAATATTTTTGCCTTGCCTGATGGTCATCCTTTTTATGGCGGAACTTATTTTCCAAAAGTTCAATGGATTGAATTATTAGAAAATATTAATCATTTATATCATCACAATCAAACTAAAACAATGGAATATGTCAACTCTATTGCAGATGGTTTAAATAAAATGGAAACAATTGAATTGAAATCTTCTTCAACTTTTTCAACAGATAAAATAGATGAAACTTTCGAATTTTGGCAACAACAATTTGATGATGAATGGGGAGGTTTTAATCGTGCACCAAAATTTATGTTACCAAATGCTTGGGAAACTATTTTGCGATATGGAATTCAAACTAACAACGAACATTGTTTGATTCAGACCAAAATTACATTGGATAGAATGGCTTTTGGCGGAATTTACGATCAACTAAAAGGTGGTTTTTCTCGCTATTCTGTTGATCCGTATTGGAAAGTTCCTCATTTCGAAAAAATGCTATATGATAATGGGCAATTACTTTCGCTTTATTCAAATGCATATAAAGTTTTTGGAGAAGAAGAATATAAAACAGTTGTAGAAGAAACAATTAATTGGTTGAAAGATGAAATGCTTTCGCCTGAAAGTGTTTTTTATTCTGCTATTGATGCTGATTCTGAAGGTGAAGAAGGAAAATATTATGTTTGGAAATCGGATGAATTGAAAACAATTTTGAAAAATGATTTTGACTTATTTCAGCAATATTACAATGTTGATGAATTTGGAGAATGGGAACATGGTAATAATATTTTAATGCGATTGACAGATGACGAAGATTTTGCTACGAAGCAGAACATTAAAACAACAGAACTTCAAACCAAAATTTCTCAATGGAAAAAAATTCTTAATCCAATTCGTGAACAGCGCATAAAACCTCATCGCGACGAAAAAGTTTTAACTTCTTGGAATGCTTTAACCATAAAAAGTTTGTGTGATGCATTTATCACTTTTGAAAATGATGAATATCTTGATTTAGCAAAAAATGCAACCAATTTTATTTTAGAAAATCAATGGAATGGTGAAATTTTGTTCAGAAATTATAAAGACAACCAAACTACAATTCCCGGATTTTTGGATGATTATGCCTTAATGATTGAAGCGTTAATTAAGCTTTATGAAGTCACTTCGGAGATGCATTATTTAGAAACTGCCCAAACATTAACGGAAGAAACTTTTAATCAATTTTATAATCACAAGAATAAAATGTTTGCGTACAAATCTCATTATGATACGCCTTTGGTTAATGAAACATTTGAAATTTATGACAATGTTATTTCATCATCAAATTCGGTAATGGCAAATAATTTATTTAAATTAGGAAAAATTCTCAATCAAGAAAAATACATTGAACAAGCGAAACAAATGTTAACCAATATCGAAGAAAAAAATCACGATTATCCAACTGGTTTTGCAAATTGGATTCAGTTGTATCTAAATTTCGCTTATCCGTTCAAAGAAATTGTAATCATTGGCGAAAATGCCCTAGAATTCTCAAAGCAAATTCAACAATGTTATGTTCCGAATGCAATTTTTGTTGCTTCAAAAAACGAGAATTTAGAAATCACTCAAAATCGATTCATCGAAAATAAAACATCCATTCATATTTGCGAAAATTATACGTGTCAATTACCCGTTTATTCGGTTAAAGAAGCTTATAAAAATATTTAGAAATTTAAAAAACCATGGAAAAAACACGTTGCGCTTGGGTAAATAAAGACCAAGATTACATCGATTATCACGATAACGAATGGGGAAAACCTGTAAAAGATGATAAAATTTTATTCGAATTTTTGATTCTCGAATCTTTTCAAGCAGGATTAAGTTGGTTCACAATTCTTAAAAAGAGAGAAAATTTTAGAAAAGCTTTTGCTGATTTTAATGTAGAGAAAGTAGCCAAATTTGATGAAACTAAAATTGATGAATTGGTACAAAATGAAGGAATTATTCGTCATCGAGGAAAAATTTCGGCAGCAATTAATAATGCAAAATTATTTATAGAAATTCAAAAAGAATTTGGTTCTTTTTCAGATTTTATCTGGAAATATGTTGATGGAAAACCGATTATCAATAATTGGAATTCGATAAAAGAAGTTCCTGCAACAACCAAAATTTCGGATCAAATTGCAAAAGATTTGAAAAAACGTGGCTTCAAATTCTTTGGTTCAACCACTATTTATGCGCATATGCAGGCGACCGGAATGGTAAATGACCATACAACAGATTGTTTTTGTAAATAACAACTCAATAAAATCATCTGAAATGTGCATCTTTGCGCAAACTTAGAAAAATGAAAATCGAACTAAAACATTGGATCATCCTTGGCGTTTTGGCGCTAACTTGGGGAAGCTCGTTTATTCTCATCAAGCAAGGATTGGTCGCATACACACCATATCAAGTTGGAGCATTACGGCTAACAATTGCAGGAGGAGTTTTGGCAATTTGGGGAATTCCAAGTCTATTTAAGATTCCGAAAAACAAATTAAAATACGTTGCATTGGCTGGTTTCTGCGGAAATTTCATTCCAATGTTTTTATTTCCAATGGCGCAAACACACGTTTCTAGTTCAACGGCTGGAATTTTAGATTCTTTAGTTCCATTATTTATTTTACTATTTGGAGCCTTATTTTTCAATATCAAAGGAACTAAAAATCAAGTTTTGGGAGCTATAATCGGATTTATTGGAGCTGTTTTATTAATTGGTGGCGATGGTTTTTCTGGCGAAAATAGTCTTTTACATTGTTTATTAATTGTATTAGCAACCGCACTTTATGGAATGAATAGTTTAATCTTAACACGCTATTTAAACGACGTTCCATCATTTCAATTATCCTCGGCTTTATTCACAATTTGGTTATTACCTTCAATTTTCATTTTAATTATTTCAGGATTTTTTGATGTATTCGAAGGAACTGAACAACAATTAAAAAGCTTAGGTTTTGTTGCTATTTTAGGACTTTTAGGAACTGCTTTAGCGATGATACTATTCTACCGATTGATACAATCTACAGGTTCGATGTTTGCCTCAATGGTGACTTATTTAATGCCCGTAGTTTCTGTTTTTTGGGGATTTTTGGTTGGAGAAAAAATAATGTGGATCCATTTATTTGGATTCGGAATGATTTTATCAGGCGTTTATTTAACACAGAAAAAAGAAAAAAAAGTTGAAGTAATTTAGATTAAACATTACTTCAACAATAACTAAAAATCTCGTAAACCATTTGGTTTACGAGATTTTTTATTTTATATATTTTTTCAAATCTTTTGTTAATTCTTTTGTAAAAGCATCCGCACCTTTGTAATTCATGTGCGTTGTGTTATAAAAGTATTTTTGATTAAAACTAATCGAATCAGTCGAATAATCTAATAACGGAAGATGATGCTTTTGTAATGTTGTTTGATAACGATTAATCACTTCTTCTCGATTCAACATATAATCTTGACCTTTGTAAAATTCGGGTGCAATTGTAAAAATAAGCTGAATATTTTCTTGCTCACATTTCGCAATTAATTCTTCTAATAAAGTATAATCTGAGAAGTCAAAATCAGAGTTTTTCTTTTTCATTTTTTCCCAATCAACATTCCATTTTCGGTTATATGATTTGAAACCATCATCACGAAAAAGTCCGTCTTTATGCAATTTTTCTTTCTTAGCCCTTACAATTTGATCTTTCCAATACGTTTGATCTCTGTAACGATAAAGCGGTACAATAAAATCAACCAATTTCGTATCTTTATATTCTTTTAATGCACCATAAAGTTTAAAATTCCATAACATAAATGGCGCATATTGATTTGGCTGAAAAACTTCATCAATGTGTGAAAACGAAAAAGTATCTAAATTCCAAACAACTATTTTTGGTTTTGGATTATGATTCAAATACAAATTGAAACGATACAATTGCATTTTGAATTTACTTCCGTTTAATCCAAAATTATGCGTGGTCAGTTTTAAATCTTGTTCTAAAATATTCGGATTAATTTGAATAAATGCTCGAGAAGAACCAAAAATAGCCAATTCAACCTTCGTTTTTCCTTCTCTTATTTGATTCCATTCTTGCACTTCTCCGCTAAACAAAGCCATTTTTTTGAGTTGATTCGAATAATAGACATCAACCAAAACTAATGCAATGAAAGCTGAAAATAGTGTAATGAAAAAGTATTTTAAGAATTTCATTTTCTCAACATTTCAATATGAGGAATATCGTCTTCTAAATATTCTTCTGAAACTTGCTCAAAACCAAACGATGAATAAAACTCTTTCAGATAAGATTGAGCAGAAATTCTAATTTCAGATGTTTTAAATTTATTTTCGATGACTTGAACCGAATTTTTCATCAATTGTTTTCCTAATCCATAACGGCGAAACTTTTGATTCGAAATTACACGACCAATTGAAGGTTCATTTTCATACGAAATTCCTTTTGGTACAATTCGAGAATACGCTGCAACCTCATCTCCAATTGTTGCCCAAAGATGTCCACAAACCAAATCCTTATCATCGCAATCTTGGTAAATACAATCTTGTTCAATCACAAAAACTTCGTTGCGTAATTGTACAATTTTATATATTTCTTTCGATGTTAAATCATCAAAAGATTTATAATGCCAAATAACCTTTTCCATCTATTAATCTAATTTTGAATATTTTGCAATAATATTTTCGAACATTTTTTGAGGTAAAATATTTTTCAAGATTACCGAAAATTTCTGCATCGATTTTCCAATATAATAATGTGGTTTCAAATTCTTCTGAGCCAAAATATTTTCAATAATCGGAATCAAATCTTCTGTTGGCGTACCATCTTGCACTTCGTGATCGATATCAGCAACCATTGCATCATATCTTTTTTGATAAAATTTTGACACAAAAGTTTTCACACGACCTTCTGCAATATTGGTTTTGATATCTCCAAAATTCAACGTAGCAATTTCTACTCCTGTGTGACGATTTTCCAAACGAGCCGATTCAATCAAACGATCAATCATCGCCTTCGAAGCCGAATAATATCCTCTAAAAGGCAAACCATTGTTACTCGCAATCGACGAAACATTCAGGATATAACCGTTTTTTTGCGCGCGCATTGTAGGCAAAACTTCTTGCATTGTATAAATTGGACCATAGACGTTAACCTCCAATAATTTCTCGATATCAGCTTTCGAAGCATCTTCCACAGCGCCTAACATTCCAATTCCAGCGTTGTTAATCAACACATCAATTTGATTTTTTGTTTCCAAATAAATCTGTTGAAAACTACGTTTTACATTTTCTTTATCCGAAACATCTGTTGCAATATGTTTAAATTTTTCTTGACCTTTAGCTGTTCTTGATAAACCATAAACTTGATGTCCTTTATCGTGAAAATAATTTGCTAAAGTCAATCCTACACCCGAAGAAGAGCCTGTAATTACAATAACTTTTGATTGCATGATTCGATTAATTTATCCGCAAAACTACATAATATCAGACAAATATTGGTAGATAAATAATTTTTTGAATGGTTATTAGAAGATTCTCTAAATTTGTGCGTTAATTATCAAAAGATTTCAATTGAATCCAAAAACTAAAAAATATATTATAACAGGAATTAAATTAACGATTAGTATTGCATTAATCTATTATATCTTCTTCGTTAAACTACATATTTTTGATATTTTCAGTCATTACAAAAACGCAAATTGGGCGTATATTTTTATTGCTGTTATCCTTTATGTTCTTTCGCAAGCCTTGTCTGTTTTCCGATTAGATTATTATTTCAGAGATATTAACCTCGATTTATCATATAAATCGAATGCACGTTTGTATTTCTTAGGAATGTTTTACAACACTTTTGTTCCAGGCGGAATTGGAGGCGATGCTTACAAAGTTTATGTGTTGAATAAAAACTATAAAATCAGTCTGAAAGAAATTTCGCAGGCAGTTTTTCTTGATAAAATTATCGGTCTTTGTGCAATGTTACTCATCATCATCTTCCTAATATTTTTCTCAAATCTGACTGATTATCCTTGGGTACAATATGGTTCATTAATCCTTTCTTTGGTTGGTTTTATAGCTGTTCCATTTATTTTAGGAATGATTTTCCCTATTCATAAACGCACATTTTATAACTCGATGATTTATTCGATTGTATTGCAATTAATACAAGTTGGGATGTTGTATTTTGTTTTGGAAGGATTAAATATTCATCCAGAAAATTTTAGTATTTATTTATTGATCTTTTTAGTTTCAGGAATTTTATCGATTATTTCTTTTAGTGGATTTGGGATTAGAGAAGCTGTATTTATGTACGCAGCACATCGATTCAATTTTGATGAAACTTTAGCCACAAGTGCGGCATTTATTTTTTCTATTATCACCATTTCTATCTCATTTATTGGGATTATTTACCTGTTTAAAGGGGTTAAAATTGAAGAGAAAAAGAAAAAAACGAATATTTCTTTTTAAAATCTGAAAATTATTTCTTTGAAATGAAAAGAGTTAAGTCCTAACATTAAATTTTATTTAATTTTTTTCATTTTAACTATTTGGATTATTCAAAAACAGCCCTATATTTGCAATCCAATTACGAAGGTCTCTTAGCTCAGTTGGT
>NZ_DDBA01000070.1:0-15079 GCF_002333005.1 Empedobacter sp. UBA2044 | reverse complement strand
ATTTTTTCAGGACGTTACAATAATATCATTAAAAAAGGCTTAAAAATTAATTTTTAAGCCTTTTTTAATTGTAGTTTACTACTTATTTTTCAAAATCTCGTGAAAAACGGTTTGAGCTGAGAAAATTCGGTTCGTTGCTTCATCAATTACGATAGAACGATCAGAATCTAAAACTTCATCAGATACTACTACATTGCGACGAACTGGTAAACAATGCATAAATTTTCCGTTATTTGTCAAATTCATTTTATCCATTGTCACTTCCCAATCCTTATCACCATCATTCGGTTGACCATAATTTTCATAAGAAGACCAGTTTTTTGCATAGACAAAATCAGCATCTTTCAACGCTTCATCTTGATCATAAGCAATCGTTGCTCCATCAGTAAATTTTGGATCTAGCTCCAAACCTTTTGGTTGTACAACTGTAAAATCTACCCAATCTACTTTAGAAAACCATTGCGCAAAAGAATTCGGAACAGCTTGTGGCAAACGACGTGGATGCGGCGCCCAAGTCATCACAACTTTCACTTTCTTTTCAGGTTTTGTCCCAGGCGTATAACCCGTTTTTTCTGCAATTGTAATTAAATCAGCAAAAGATTGTAATGGATGTAATGTTGCACTTTCCAAAGACACAATAGGAACAGAAGATAATTCTTTTACTTTATTGAACATGATTTCGTTATAATCTTCATCACGATCTACTAATTTCGGAAAAGTACGAACGCCTAAAACATCACAATACGCACTCATTACCTGAATTGCTTCTTTGATATGTTCTTGCGAATCTCCGTTCATCACAGCACCATCAGCCATTTCCAATGTCCAAGAATCTGCTCCAGCATTCAAAACCCAAGCATTTGCTCCAAGATTATAAGCCGCTTTAATAGAACTTAGACGTGTACGTAAACTTGGATTAAAAAAAATTAAACCAACTGTTTTATTTTTACCAACTTCTTGTTGAGCAAAAGGATTTGCTTTAATTTCTAAGGCTGTTTTTAGTAATTCGTCGATGTTTTCTACATCATAAACCGAAGTAAATTGTTTCATAATTGAGAAGAATCTTTTGTTTTATTTGTTCTGCAAAATTAGTGGAAACAATCGAGGTTTAAAGAATTATTTTTGCTAATTTTCACTTAAAACAACGTCAATTCATCTTGTGGACCACGAATATCTAAATCTAAATCATTGTTTAATTTCTTAATAAAATATTTGGCTAACATTGGCGATTCTAACTCTAAATTTTGATGAATAAAGAAATACAATTTCTGCAAACCTTCTGCTTTCCAAAGTTTAATTGTTTCAATCCATTCATCCAAACGCTCGTAATCAGATGGAATATTTGCTCCAACAAAACGCACAAAAGCTTCATTCGAAGTCAATCGCATATGCACCATATCTCTCCTACCCGCTGTATCAACAATAATATTTGAAATGTTATGCTTTTCTAATAACGAAACCAATCGATTAAAATTTTCTTCGTTCGAAAACCAATCTTCATGACGAAGTTCTACAGCTAACGGATAACCTTTCGGAAAATTTTGAATGAAATTTTCTAATTTTTCAAAATCTTTTGGAGCAAAATTTTCGTGCATTTGTAAGAAAATCATTCCTAATTTTTCTTCAAATAACGCAACTGCATCCAAATATTGATTCAATTTATCTGTCACATTTTGCAATCGTCCATAATGACTAATACTTTGTGGAATTTTCGGGAAAAATTTAAAATCTTTTGGAGTTTTATTTACCCAAGTTTCGACATTTTCTTTACTTGGCGAACGATAATATGTCGCATTTAACTCGATACTATTAAATTGCGTTGAATAATAACTCAATTCATCTTTTGTTTTAGGCGGATAAAAATTCTTCAAATCTTGCTTATTCCATTTTGCACAGCCTACATATACTTCGAAATTATCTGATTTATCAACTTTATTCAACAAATCAATCGTTTCTTTTGGCGTTTTTGGCAATGTAAAATCAAACAATTCTGGGTTTTCTACTTTTCCGAATTTCATCTTTCTAAATTTGAACGAAAATTAAGCAATTATAAGCAGTTCTCATGATCTATTTTACGACAAAATGTCAGAAAAATTTCATTTGGAATATCTTTTGAAATTTACATTCCGTCTACAAATCTCATGATTTAGACTATTTACAAGAAAAACTAATTATTAAAAATAAAAAATACAATAACGATGAATAAAGGAAATATTAATGTTTCGGTAGAGAATATCTTTCCATTAATTAAGAAGTTTTTATACAGCGATCACGAAATCTTTTTGCGTGAGTTGATTTCGAATGCTTCTGACGCAACCCTGAAATTAAAGCATTTAACAAGTATTGGTGATGCAAAAGTAGAATACGGAAATCCAAAAATTGAAGTAAAAATCAATAAAGACGATAATACTTTACATATTATTGACCAAGGTTTGGGAATGACAGCTGATGAAGTTGAAAAATACATCAATCAAGTTGCTTTTTCTGGTGCAGAAGAATTTATTAATCAACACCAAGATGCAGACGGAATTATCGGACATTTTGGTTTAGGTTTTTATTCTGCATTTATGGTTGCGGATAAAGTAGAAATCATTACAAAATCATACAAAGACGAGCCAGCAGTTCATTGGACATGTGATGGTTCTCCTGAATTTACCTTAGAAAATTCGGATAAAACCGAGCGTGGAACTGAAATCGTTTTACACATTGCTGAAGATTCGAAAGAGTTTTTAGACGAATGGAAAATCCGTGAATTATTGAATAAATACAATAAATTCATGCCAATTCCGATCAAATTTGGAACGAAAAAAGAAACACTTCCTTTACCAGAAGGTGCTGCTGAAGATGCTAAACCAGAGGAAATCGAAGTTGATGATATTATCAATAATACAAATCCGGCTTGGACAAAAGCGCCATCAGAATTGTCTGACGAAGATTATCAAAATTTCTACAGAGAATTGTATCCAATGCAATTCGAAGAACCTTTATTCCATATTCACTTAAATGTTGATTATCCATTTAATTTGACTGGAATTTTATTCTTCCCAAAATTAGGAAACAACATCAATATTGATAAAGATCGTATTCAATTATACCAAAATCAAGTATTTGTAACAGACGAAGTGAAAGGAATTGTTCCTGATTTCTTGATGTTATTACGTGGTGTGATAGATTCTCCAGATATTCCATTGAATGTTTCGCGTTCGTACTTACAAGCTGATGGAGCTGTGAAGAAAATTTCGGCACATATTACGAAAAAAGTGGCGGATAAAATGTCTTCATTAATGAATCAAAATCGTGAAGATTACGAGCAAAAATGGAACGATATTAAAGTTGTAATTGAATATGGAATGATTTCGGAAGATAAATTCTTCGAAAAATCTGACAAATTTGCATTGTATCCAACAGTTGATGGTAAATATTTTACTTGGGATGAATTAAATACTGCGATTAAAGACAATCAAACCAACAAAGACGGAAAATTAGTAATTCTTTATGCGTCTGATGTTGATGGACAAGATCAATACATACAAATTGCGAAAGAAAAAGGTTACGAAGTAATTTTATTAGATTCTCCTATTTCTTCTCACTTGATTCAGAAGTTAGAATCTACAAAAGAAAATGTAACATTTGTTCGTGTTGATGCGGATCATATCAATAATTTGATTGAAAAAGATGAAGTTAAAATTTCCAAATTATCTGATGATGATAAAGAAAAATTGAAAACTGAAATCACAGAATCAATCAACAATAAATCATATACAATTCAATTAGAAGATTTATCTGGAACAGATGCACCTTTCATCATTACGCAATCAGAATTTATGCGTCGTATGAAAGATATGCAAGCTTCTGGCGGAGCTGGGATGTTTGGAATGGGTAATTTCCCTGAAATGTATAATGTTGTTGTGAATGCAAACTCGGATTTAGCAACAGAAATTTTAGCTAAAGATTCGAAAGAAGAAAAAGAAGCGTTGATTAATCAAGCATTAGATCTAGCAAAATTATCGCAAGGTTTGTTAAAAGGTAAAGAATTAACAAATTTTATCAATAGAAGTTTTAAGAACATTAAATAATCTCAGAACACTATATTTTAGTAATCTTAAACTTAAAATCCAGCACATAATGTGCTGGATTTTTTATTTCTAAATAGATTTATTGATGTGTTAAACTTTTAAAATTAATCTGAAATAATTTGCAAAACATGATTTTTGTCATTAATTTTACATCAAGGAATTAATAATTATTCGTTCAGGACTTCAAAATACTTTAGTTGTTTTGAAACAGAACATTAAAATTAATAGTTGTTTTTCCACAAAATAACGAAATTTTTAAGCCGACAGAGAATTTTCATAATAAGGTGAAAATTAATTCAAATCATTATCAAAAATTTCGGGAAGGATTTCAAGAAATTGAAATCCTTTTTTCCCTAGACGTTCTTTTTAAATCGATTTTGCTCATAGTTATTGCATAGGATTAATAGTCTCTCATATATGAGTACATTTCATTTATTATTTACAATAGATATTTGTTCTATTTATAAAAATTCTTTTTTATAATCATTTAAAAAGAACAAGTTACAATGGACTTATTCAGAAGAAAGAATTTGACATTGGGAAGGATTTCAAGAGATTGAAATCCTTTTTTTTTGCAATTATTATAACAAAAAAAGAGCGACAAACATGTCGCTCTTTTAATATATATCAGAATGTTATTATTCTTGTGATACAATTTTTGCAGATAAATACTCACGGTTCATACGTGCAATGTTATCTAAAGAAATTCCTTTTGGACATTCGATTTCACAAGCTCCTGTATTTGTACAGTTACCAAAACCTTCTAAATCCATTTGTGCAACCATTTTTTGAGCACGACGAGCAGCTTCTACTTGTCCTTGTGGTAACAATGCGAATTGAGAAACTTTAGCTCCTACGAATAACATTGCAGATCCATTTTTACAAGTTGCAACACAAGCTCCACAACCAATACATGTTGCAGCGTCGAACGCTTCATCTGCATGCATTTTGTTTACTGGAATATTGTTTGCATCTACTGTACGTCCTGATGTATTTACAGAGATGTAACCACCAGCTTGTTGGATACGGTCGAAAGATGAACGGTCTACAATTAAATCTTTGATTACTGGGAATGCAGCAGATCTCCATGGTTCGATGTAAATCGTTTCACCATCTTTGAACATACGCATATGTAATTGACAAGTTGTAACACCTCTATCTGGTCCGTGCGCTTCTCCATTGATGAATAAAGAACACATACCACAAATACCTTCACGACAGTCGTGGTCGAATGCAACTGGCTCTTTTCCTTCCTCTATTAATTGCTCGTTTAATAAATCAAGCATTTCTAAGAAAGAAGAATCAGTAGAAACATCTTTTAAGGAATATGTTTCCATTTTTCCTTGAGCATTAGCGTTTTTTTGACGCCAAATTTTCAGCGTGATGCTGATTGTTTTTGATGATGCCATAATTCTATATGATATTTTGACATTTTGCTTGAAGGTTTGTTATCAAGCAAAATGATTTTATTATTTATAACTACGAGTTTTAAGCTCGATATATTTGTAATTTAATTCCTCTTTGTGTAAAACCTCAGTGTTGATATCATCACCTTTATATTCCCAAGCGGCAACATAAGTATAATTTTCATCATCACGCATTGCTTCACCTTCTTCTGTTTGGTACTCCTCACGGAAGTGACCACCACAAGACTCATTACGGTTAAGAGCGTCAATTGCCATTAACTGTCCTAATTCTAAGAAGTCAGCTACACGTCCAGCTTTCTCTAACTCAGTGTTCATTTCGTTAGCATCACCAGGAACTTTTACATCACGGTAGAATTCTTCACGTAAAGCAGCAATTTCAGCAATCGCTTCTTTTAAACCTTGAGCATTACGAGCCATACCTACTTTGTTCCACATAATATTTCCTAAACGTTTGTGGAAACTATCTACAGTTTTAGTTCCTTTATTGCTTAAGAAATGTTGAATTTGGTCTTTAACAGCCTTTTCAGCTTCATCAAATTCTGGCGTATTTGTAGGAATTTTACCTGTACGAATATCTGCTGATAAATAATCTGCAATTGTATAAGGTAATACGAAATAACCATCTGCTAAACCTTGCATTAATGCAGAAGCTCCTAAACGGTTAGCTCCGTGATCAGAGAAGTTAGCTTCTCCTACTACGAAACATCCAGGAATTGTTGATTGTAAGTTGTAGTCAACCCAAACACCACCCATTGTGTAGTGAATTGCTGGATAGATACGCATTGGATTTTCGTATGGATTCTCATCTGTAATTTTCCAATACATTTGGAATAAGTTTCCATATTTCTCTTCAATCCATTTTTTACCTAATTTCTCGATTTCAGCATCTGATGGATTTTGATCTCCGTTTGCGAAAGCAACCTCACGACCTTTTTTCTTGATCTCATCTGTAAAATCTAAATAAACTCCTTCTCCAGTTTCATTTGCTTCAATACCATAACCAGCATCACAACGCTCTTTTGCAGCACGAGATGCAACGTCACGAGGAACTAAGTTACCAAATGCAGGATAACGTCTTTCTAAGTAGTAATCTCTGTCTTCTTCTTTGATATCAACTGCTTTTTTCTTACCAGCACGGATTGCTTCAGCATCTTCTTTCTTTTTAGGAACCCAGATACGACCAGAGTTACGTAAAGATTCAGACATTAAAGTCAATTTAGATTGATTTGTTCCGTGGATTGGAATACAAGTTGGGTGAATTTGTACATAACAAGGGTTAGCAAAATAAGCACCTTTTTTGTGAATTTTCCATGCTGAAGTTACGTTAGAACCCATTGCATTAGAAGATAAGAAATATACGTTTCCGTAACCACCAGTAGCAATAACTACTGCGTGAGCAGAATGTCTTTCGATTTCACCTGTAATTAAATTACGAGCGATAATACCACGAGCTTTACCATCTACAAGTACAATATCTAACATTTCGTGACGGTTGTACATTTGGATGTGCCCTAAGTGGATTTGCTGATTCATTGCTGAATAAGCTCCTAATAATAATTGTTGCCCTGTTTGACCTTTCGCATAGAAAGTACGAGATACTTGTACCCCACCAAAAGAACGATTATCTAATAACCCACCGTAATCACGTGCAAAAGGAACCCCTTGCATTACACATTGGTCGATAATATTACCAGAAACCTCCGCTAAACGATAAACGTTAGACTCACGAGCGCGGTAATCACCACCTTTGATTGTATCGTAAAATAAACGATAGATAGAGTCGTTATCTCCTTTATAATTTTTAGCAGCATTAATACCCCCTTGTGCAGCAATAGAGTGAGCACGACGAGGTGAATCTTGGTAACAGAAAGCTTTTACTTTATATCCTAACTCTGCTAAAGTAGCAGCTGCAGAACCACCAGCTAAACCAGTACCTACAACAATAACATCAATTTTATCACGGTTATTTGGAGCCACTAAGTTTAGGTGTGCTTTGTGTTCGCTCCATTGTTGTGCGATATCTCCTTCTGGAGATTTTGAATCTAATATACTCATTTCTTGATATTATTTAATTATTTAACAAAAAAATGGTAAACAGCGATGATAATGAAACCTGCTGGAATTAAAATTGAATACCATTTCCCGAAAGCAACAATTACTGGAGTGTATTTGTTGTGTCTTGCACCAATAGATTGGAATGCTGATGCAAATCCATGTTGTAAGTGTAATGATAAAAATACAAATGCAACAATGTAAATTACTAATCTTACAAAACTTAAAGCACCTTCTAATGTGAAAACGTGGTTTAAGTGATCCATAAAGTAATTTCCTTGAGCAAACTCAGGATTTGGAGCAATGTAGTGATCAGTAATTGTAGGAACCCAAAAGTCATACAAGTGTAATAATAAGAAAATTAAAATTACAGATCCAGAAACTAACATGTTTCTTGACATCCAAGAAGCATTTGCAGCACCATTATACTTTTGATAAGCAACTGGTCCACGCGCTTTCTTGTTTTGCGCTTCTAATACAAACCCCATTACAAAGTGGTATACAACACCAATTAATAAAATAGGCTGCATTAAATATTGGATAAAAGGGTTATCACTCATGAAAGCCGAAACTTCATTGAACCCATTCGGATTAATAACAGATAATGCATTAATCACGAAATGTTGTAACAAGAACACGATCAAAAATAACGCTGAAAGCGCCATCGCGAACTTCTTACCAATCGACGATTTTAGTAATGATTCATTTGCCATAAAGCAATTCGTTTAATTTTTTAGATATTTCCACAAATTTAATCATCCCATTGCTCTAATCACAATGAAATATATCATTTCGTTAACAGATTTCGATAGTTTAGAATCATTCTTAGTTAATTAAGACATTTTTAACAATTTTTCTAAATTTTTATTGCTTAATAAATAATTAATTTCTATACTTGCAGTAGAAAAGTAGAACAACTTTTCATAGGTTTAAGTTAGTTAGGTTAATCCTCTTATAGAAATATAAGAGGATTTTTTATTTTTTTAGTTGTATGTAACATTATTCTTTTTTTTACTACATATAAAGAGCAACAGAATAATAGTTTGAATAATAAAGCAAAAATATTTACCGAATTAGTCGAGAAAAATCAGGGAATTATCCATAAGGTTTGTCGTATTTACACAGACGACAAGGATTCTCATGAGGATTTATTTCAGGAAATTGTATTGCAATTATGGCGTTCTTACGATTCCTTCAAGGGAGATTCAAAATTTAGTACGTGGATGTATCGTGTTAGCTTAAACACAGCAATTACATTAATCAAAAAAAAAACAAAATCCAGTGAAACTGATTTTAATGAAGCTCAATTTTTAAACTTACCATCAGACGACAAAGACGAATTTTTAGAAGAACGTATCACACTTTTATACGCGGCAATTAGATTATTAAACGACGTAGAACGTGCATTGGTACTGCTATTTTTGGAAGACTTACCTTACAAAGATATTGCCGAAACTTTAGGAATTTCGGAAGTAAATGCACGAGTAAAGATGAACAGAGTGAAGATAAAATTAAAAGAAATAATGTTTAAAATGGAACAATAATGGAGTTAGATGACTTAAAATCAATTTGGGGTTCCATAAAGGACGAAGAAAAGTTTGATCAAAATCAAATTTTTCAAATGTTGAAGAAAAAATCATCAACGACAATAAAATGGTTATTTATATTCACTTTTTGCGAATTTATCCTTTTTCTTGTCTACAATTTATATGTTTTAATTTCAGGAAAAAATTTTTTTAATAACGAAGTCAAAACATTAGTCGAAGAAAAAACAATTAACAATTACGAGATCGCTTCGGTTTTTAGTATTGTGATTACGTTTGGATTTTTGGTGATGGCTTATCGTTATTTCAAAAAAATAGATCTTAATCAATCTGTCGTCGATTTGATGAAAAACATTATTTCATTTCGTCGTTTGGTTAACTTGTTTATTCTTTTTACTGTTTTAAGTTTAATTGTTTCCTCTTCCCCATTTTATTATGAATTAGGCCAATCTATTTATTTGGCAAAACACGCTCATGATATACAGCCAATTTTGAATAATGCTGCTATTTATGGTTGGATTGCAATAATAACTGCTGTTGCTTTTATTGTGATTATAGGAACGGTTTATTATGGGATTATTTATTTTTTATTTTTAAGAAAACTTCAACAAAACATGAAAGAGTTGAAAGAAATGAAATAAAATCTTATTTTTGTAAACTGAATGAAAAAATTTATCCAATATCTTATGCTAACGATTTCACTGTTTATGACAGTGTATCAGTCTGCGCATATATTGGATCATACTCTAAATAAAGAGCACAAAGAGTTGAAAGACAAATTCTCTAACGTACACGATCATAGCTGTACAATTTGCCATTTCAATCAACATTTTATAGAAAATGATTCAGAAATCGAGTTATTCGAATGGTGTCAATCATTTATCCAAAAAGATAAAACACTTTACACAACTCGTGTAAAACAAGCTGTATTACTTACTCAAAAAAGTCTTCGAGCACCGCCCTACGCAATTTAATTTCAGAAAAAACCACCTTATTTTTTTAACGTTATTAAATTATTGTATTTATGTCAATCAACATAAAATGTAGTATTGCGGCTACATTATTGTGCGGAACTGTGTTTGCACAAAACATTTTCGAAGGTCAAATTATAGATAAAAATCAAAAACCAATTCCTTTCGCAACTGTATACTTCAACAACGAAGAATATCACACAAATGCCGAAGGAAAATTTAGAATTGAGAATTTAAACAAAGGAAATTATCAAGTTCAAATTGATGAACAAGGTTACGAACCTTTTTCTCAAAATATTACGTTTGATTCGCAACAAAAATTTGTTTTTACACTTACTTTTCACAAAGCATATAATTTAGATGAAGTTACTGTTTTAGGACATCATCACGATTTTTCAACAGCTAATGTAGAGCGTGTCGATCAATCTTATATTCAAGAAAACTATGCAGGATCATTAGCCAAATCACTTGAAAACATTGCAGGTGTTAATGCTTCTGGAATTGGATCATCAGCTTCAAAACCAATTATTCGTGGACTTGGTTTCAATCGATTAATTGTTGCTGAAAATGGTGTAAAACAAGAAGGACAACAATGGGGAGCCGATCATGGTTTGGAGATTGATGCGCTAAATGTTGAAGATGTCGAAGTGATAAAAGGTCCTGCGGCTTTGGAGTACGGAAATGAAGCTATTGCTGGAGTTATCAAGATTAACAATAACAATTTACCAGCGAAACATTCAATTTCTGGAGAAGTAAAAACTTTATATCAATCAATAAATGATAATTACGGAATTGGATTTAATTTGAAATCTCGTAACGATCATTTTTTCTATAAAATAAAAGGTTCATATTCTGATTATGCAGACTACAGAACGACTACTGATCGCATTTATTACCTAAATCGTTATTTACCAATTTACAATAAACGTGTAAAAAATACGGCTGGACAAGATTTGAATGCTGAAATACAAACAGGTTATATTGGTGAAAAATTTCGTTCAATTTTAACTGTTTCTAACGTTAATCAGAAAATTGGTTTCTTTCCTGGTTCGCACGGAATTCCTTCTGTAGATAGACTTCAAGATGATGGAAATTATAGAAATGTCGAATTTCCTTATCAAAAAGTGAATCATTTTAAAGTAATTTCCGAAAATGAGTTTCGTTTAAATTCTAAAGACGTTTTAAAGTTTTTGGCAAGTTATCAAAACAATCGTCGCCAAGAAGTTAGTTCGTTTCACACACATTATGCGAACCAACCTGTTCCAACAAAAAATCCTGATTTAGAATTAGATTTTAATTTATCAACGTATGATTCTCAATTAAAATTTGAACATAATCATAGCAAAAATTTCAAAACAATAATTGGTGCACAAGCGCAATTACAAGCTAATAATATTGCTGGTTACAATTATTTATTACCAAAATATGATCGAAATATTTTTAGCGGATTTTTGATTGAAGAATTCAAAAAAGGAAATCGTTGGAAAGTAACTGCTGGTTTACGTTACGATTATTCGACGTTCAAATCGGAAGGTTATTTTGATGAATTTCTTTACAATTATTTGATTGAAAAAGGTAATTCTGAAGGCATTGCAGATTATTATGCAAATCGTAGCAAATCAATCGATCGTAGTTTCAGTAATTTAAACGGAATGATTGGTGCAACTTTTCAACCAAATGATTTATGGGATTTCAACTTGAATGTTGGAACAAATTTCCGTTTACCAACCGCTATAGAATTGGGTTCTAACGGAATTCATCACGGTAGTTTTAGACATGAACGAGGTGACGAAAATCTTGATATAGAAAAAGGAATTGCTGTAGATTTCAAATCTGTTTTTCACAAAAATGATTGGAATATTTCGCTAAGTCCGTATTTATATTATTTCAGCAATTATATTTTCTTAAAACCTTCGGGACAATTTTCGATTCTTCCTCATGGTGGACAAATTTATCAATATACACAAAGCAAAGCTTTGTTGACTGGTTTTGAATTTGAAGTTCGTAAGAAAATCAACGAAAATTTTGATGCAAATCTTGTGTACGAATATTTATACAATCGACAAATTACGGAAAATAAAAAATTCGGAAATTATCTTCCTTTCACTCCTGCAAATAATTTATTTGGACAAATTAATTATAAAATCAATCAAAATATTGCATTTTTAGAAGGTTTGAGCTTTTTTGCAAATGGAAAATATACATTTGAGCAAGATAAAATTGCACAAAATGAAGATATCACTCCAAGTTATTTCTTGGTTGGAATTGGAGGAAAAACGAAACTTAAATTCAATAATTTTAGTGCAAATTTAAGTGTTCAGGTTTCTAATTTATTCAATAAAAACTATTACAATCACACCAGTTTTTATCGTGCATTGCAATTACCAGAACAAGCTCGAAACATACAAATTATGTTAGGAATTCCGTTCGGAAAATAGTTGATACATGAAAAAGAAACATCCTATTTTTGGACTTTTCTTTAGTATTATTCTTTTTTCGATTCCAACTTTTAATCAATTACATTTTTCTTTAATCGATCATTCACAAGATTTTTCGAATCAAAAGAAAGAAATTATTCATCATCAATGTAATCATTTCACCTATTACTCTGTCTTTATTGACACGCATGATGAACCAAAAATAGAATCAAAACCGAACGAAGAATTTTACAGTAAAGAAAGTTTTGAACAAGTAGAAAAAATTAAACATTCTACAATTGAATATCATTTTACACGAGGTCCGCCTCAGGATTTTGTTTATTAATAAATCAACCAAAATCTTAAAAAAATAATATTCAATTCAAAAAAAATAAAACAATGAAAAATTCAATTTTAAACTATTCATTTATAACATTATCAGCATTATTCATTACATCTTGTTCATCAGATGATTTTTCATTAGATACAACAAAACCTGAAATTAATTTGATTGCACCTAAAGACCACGATGAATTTCATTTAGGCGAAACCATCTCAATTGATGCTATTTTGAAAGACAATGTAGAATTGGGAACGGTAAAAATTGAAATTCATTCCGCAGAAGATGGTCATCAACACAGAACAGCAAATGTTAATTGGACGTATGATGCAGAAGAAGCTATTCCAGCAGGAAAAACTGAGCACACATTAAGTCATAAAGTAAATATTCCTACAGAAGGAATTACGGAAGGACATTATCACTTAGGATTATTCTTAATTGATCGCGCTGGAAATCAAACGCAATCTTTTATCGAAATCGTTGTAGGTGAAGATTACGACCATGATCACTAAAAAAAAAATTTGAAAACGTCCGAAATTTCGGGCGTTTTTTTATGTGCATTGTTAAAAGAATACTATTTTAGCACTCTTCAATTATATCAAAACAAAAAAATGATTGCAATAGCAGATAGTGGTTCTACTAAAACGGATTGGGTAATTTTAGATAGCGACCTTAATGAAGTTTTTAGAACAAGTACAATTGGATTTAATCCGTATTTTGTAACAGCAGAAGATATTACGACTGAATTACAAAAAAATGAAGATTTTGCACCTGTTGCAAATGATTTCGCAAAAATCTTTTTTTATGGTGCTGGAACTTCCAGCGAAACAATGCATGCTGTTGTTAAAGAAGGTTTACAAAACTTCTTTACAAATGCTGAATTTGTAATAGACCATGATTTATTAGCCGCTTGTTATGCCACTTACATGGGAAAACCTGCAATGGTCTGTATCTTAGGAACAGGTTCTAACTCTTGTTATTTCGATGGAACAACAATGCGTGAAGAAACAAAATCTTTAGCTTATATCTTAGGAGACGAAGGTTCTGGAAATGACTTAGGAAAACGTGTATTACGCGCTTTTTATACAAAAAAAATGCCTCCACATTTAGCAAAAGCTTTTGATGATTATTATAAATTATCTGTAGATGAGTTAAATAAAAATGTGTACCAAAATAAATTTGCAAATACATATTTAGCTTCTTTCAATAAATTTGTTGTTGAACATAAAAATGATCCATTTATTCAGAAAATTATTTATGATGCGATGTCTTCTTTTATCGAATATCAAATTATGCCTTACGAAGAAGCTCGTCATTCTGAATTAAATTTTATTGGTTCAATTGCTCATATTTACGAAGATGTTATTCGTTCAGTTGCGGCAGAATATCACTTAACAGTTGGTCATATTATTAGAAAACCAATTGATAATGTTGTTGATTATCACAAAAAATATTTGATTAAATAAGCATGGCAGCTCAACCAAAAATAGCGGTAATTTCTTACAATACTCCTCATCGCAAAACACAAGATGTTTTGCACGGATTAAAAGCTAAAGGTTATCAAAATGTAAAAATATTTGCTTTGCCTTTTGTACAAAGAGAAAATCCGTTCAAACCAATTTATCAACATCGTCCAAGTAAAGCGATTCAAGTAAATTTAGATGATTACTGTAATAATTTTGGTTATAATTTCGATTTGACAACTGCTGAAACGTTGAATAATCAATTAAACGATTATAAAGCTGAATATGTAATTATTGCAGGTGCGGGATTATTACCAGATGAGTTGGTTGACAATCATAAAATTATCAATACACACCCAGGTTTTTTACCTTTGACAAGAGGTTTAGATTCATTAAAATGGGCAATCACAAAAGGAGTCGAAATTGGTGTTACAACTCATTTTGTAGACACAGAAGCCGATGCTGGCTTTTTGATTGAACAACAATATGTTCCTGTTTACGGGAATGATACGTTTCATTCTTTGGCTAATCGTCAATATGAAACAGAAATTGAAATGTTAGTTAATTCGATTGAATTAATACCAACACTTTCAGAATTCAAATCACTTTCATCAAATGAATTTGAAGCGACGCGCAGAATGCCAAAAGCTATTGAAGAAAATTTGATGCAAGCATTTGACACTTACAAAGAAAAATATAAAAGGGATTAAAAATTTTTTAGAAAAAAATTAAAAAGCTAACCGAATTGGTTAGCTTTTTTGTTGAATCTATTTGTCCCGTCCTGAAATA
>NZ_DDBA01000033.1:0-39414 GCF_002333005.1 Empedobacter sp. UBA2044 | reverse complement strand
TTTCAGGACGGGACAATTAATAAAATATAGAAAACTCATCTTTTTTGGATGAGTTTTTTTATTGCGTACAAATATGTTAATTTCATCTAATCAAAATATTAGAATGAAAAAACTGAAATTTATTACTTGCTTTACCTTATAATCAACCTAAAAATTAACACCAGAAGAATTTAAAAAGCTTCAAACTAAAATTTTAGAATAATTATAAAGTTGAAATTACCTCGTATTGAAAAATATGAGGTAATTTTATAATTACTGTAAAATTTCACACATGAAGAAAAATTATTTCAAACCCTTACTTTTAGGAATAAGTTTATTCTCGATTTCGGTTTTTGGTCAACAAGAAAAACCAAAATACGATTATCAAGAAGCTTTCAAACCATTTTTTTATCAGAATAATGCAACAGAAACTCGTTCGGCGAGTGGAAAACCAGGTCATAATTATTGGCAAAATCGTGCAGATTATAATCTGAATGTTAGTTTGAATGAAGAAAAAAATGAAATTTCGGGAACATCTGAAATTACATATACCAACAATAGTTTTGATGATTTAGACTTTTTGTGGTTACAATTGGATCAAAATTTATTCAAAAAAGAATCTCGAGGAAGTGCTTTATTACCG
This sequence comes from Empedobacter sp. UBA2044, assembly GCF_002333005.1. Taxonomy (NCBI): domain Bacteria; kingdom Pseudomonadati; phylum Bacteroidota; class Flavobacteriia; order Flavobacteriales; family Weeksellaceae; genus Empedobacter; species Empedobacter sp. UBA2044. The sequence goes on along the minus strand of NZ_DDBA01000033.1, from coordinate 38,792 downwards.
ATTTCTGGAAGCCGTTATGGTGATTCAACTTCTGAATTTGAAGGAGGTTATAAAATTAAATCTGTTCAAATAGACGGAAAAGAAGCGAAATACACTGTTTCGGATACACGCATGCAAATTGATTTGATTAATCATTTGAAAGCTCGTGGAGGAAAAACAAAAATAAAAATCGAATATTCATTTGTTTCACCAGATTATGGAGCCGATAGAATGGGTGTAGAACCAACTAAAAATGGAAAGATTTTTACGATGGCGCAATGGTTTCCTCGCATGGCGGTTTACGATGACATCATGGGATGGAATACATTACCATACTTAGGACCAGGAGAATTTTATCTGGAATATGGAGATGTAACAGCAAATATTACAGTTCCGTCTACGCATTATGTGGTTGGTTCAGGAGAATTATTGAATGAAAACGAAGTCTACTCGAAAGAAGAAGTGAATCGTTGGAACAAAGCAAAAGCGAGTGATAAAACCGTTATTATTCGTTCTGCTGATGAGGTAAACAAAGCGACAAAAGTTGCAAAAGGAACAAAAACGTGGAAATTTAAAATTCAGAATACACGTGATTTTGCTTGGGCTTCATCATCTTCGTTCATCTTAGATGCAGCAAAAATTAATCTTCCAAGTGGTCAAAAATCGTTGGCAATTTCGGCTTATCCAGTAGAAAGTGACGGAAATGATGCTTGGGGAAGATCGACAGAATATACAAAAGCTTCTATTGAGCATTACTCGAAACAATGGTTAGAGTATCCTTATCCAGCGGCGACAAATGTGGCAGGAAATGAGGGTGGAATGGAATATCCTGGGATTGTTTTTTGTCATATGACTTCGAAAGGTGAAGGACTTTGGGGTGTTACAGATCACGAATTTGGACATATTTGGTTCCCGATGATTGTTGGTTCTAATGAGCGTGTTCATGGTTGGATGGACGAAGGTTTTAATACGTTTATCAATGATATTTCGACGAAGAATTTCAACAATGGCGAATATTACAAAAAGCAATCTGCACAACGAATGGCGGGTTATTTATTCAGCGATAATCTTGAGCCTGTAACGACTCAACCAGATAATATGCGCGAAAGAAATATCGGTGCATTGTTGTATTATAAGCCAGGTGCAGGAATGAAAGTTTTGCGTGAAACAATTTTGGGTGAAGAAAAATTCGATAAAGCATTGCGCCAATACATCAAATATTGGGCATATAAACATCCAACGCCAGAAGATTTTTTCCGCACGATGGAAAATGTTTCAGGAGAAGAATTATCTTGGTTTTGGAGAGGTTGGTTTTTGAATAAATGGACAATTGATCAAGGAATTAACAGTGCAAAATATGTAGATGGAGATTACAAAAAAGGCTTGATTTTGAAAGTTGAAAATTTTGGACAATTACCAATGCCAACTACTGTTCAAGTGAACTTTAAAGATGGGACTTCTCAAGAAGTTAAATTACCGATTGAAGTTTGGAAACGTAATACAGAATGGACATTCAAAGTGCCTTCAACAAAAGAAGTTTCGATGATTAAATTGGATCCAAATGGAGCTTTACCAGATATTGATTTGAAGAATAATACATTCAATATGGCGGATGCAAAACCTGTTGAAAAGGTTAATCCAAAAGAATACGAAGGTACATTTACGAATAAACAAATTAATTCAGAATTTGTGTTGAAAGCTGAAAACGATAAATTGAAATTAGTTTTTGGTGGACAAACTATTCCATTAGATTATCAAGGTGATAGTAAATTTGTGAATGAACAAGGCGGTTTGGAGTTGACTTTTGCAAAAGATAAAAAGACATTTTCTGTAGAAGAAGCTGGACAAAAGTTTGAGTTTACAAAGAAGTAAATTTGTTCTAAATTTTCATACTGAACCCGTTTTAGCATCACATCATAAAATATAAAAAACCACTTCATAAGAAGTGGTTTTTTGTTGACTATTATTTTTGAGATGTACCTTCTGGTTTAAGATATAAATCGAAGTAATCTGTAATTTTTTGCATCAAATGAACGCGATCTTTTCCACGAACATTATGCTCATGTCCAGGATAAACAAAATAATCCATTTGCATACCATTTTTCACTGCTTCGCGAATAAAATCAATCGAATGTTGCCAAACAACCACATTATCTTGCGCTCCGTGAATCATCAATAATTTACCTTTTAAGTCTTTTACACGGTTAATTAAATTCGTGTTTTTGAAACCTTCAGGATTATCTTGTGGCGATTCCATGTAACGTTCTGTGTACATAATTTCGTATTGTGTCCAATCTAAAACTGGTCCACCAGCAACACCAACTTTGAAAACATCAGGCTTACGTAACATAAAAGAAGTAGTCATAAATCCACCATAAGACCAACCATGAATTCCCATGCGTTCCGCATCTACGAAAGGCAAAGTTTTCAAGAAATCAACACCTTTCATTTGGTCATTCATTTCTGTAGTTGCTACATTTCCGTGAATCGCTTGTTCAAATTTAAGACCTCTATTCGCCGATCCGCGTCCGTCCATTGTAAATACAACATAACCTTTTTCCGCTAAATGATCGTACCAAAGATTTCCTGTTGCAGGAAAACGATTTGTGATTAATTGCGCGTGAGGACCATTGTATAAATAAACGATAACGGGATATTTTTTCGAAGAATCAAAGTTTGTTGGATAGATTAATTTTCCATACAAATCTGTTCCATCATCTGCTTTTAACGTTACATTTTCAACTTTCGCTGTATTGTAATTTGCCAAAGGATTTTGAGCAGTTAAGATATTTTGTTTGAATTTTCCGTTTGCATCCAATACATCAATTTTACGAGGCGTGTTATCATTACTCCAATTATCAATTGCATATTCTCCGTTCGTTGAAACCGAAACATTGTGCGTTCCAGCATCAGTTGTTATTTTACGCAATTTTCCATTCTCCCAATTCACCGCATATAAATGACGATCTTTCGGAGAATCTTTTGTTGTCATGATTAAGAATTCTTTTTTCTTCGCATTTTCTCCAACAAGATCCGTTACAATCCAATCTCCTTTTGTGATTTGGTTCAATAATTTTCCTTCCGTATTGAATCGGTACAAATGCATAAAACCATCGCGTTGCGACCACCAAACAAACTCGTTATTTTTTCCTGGAATAAAATGTAATTCATTTTGAGGTTCTACATATTTTGTATCATCTTCTTTGAATAATGTTTTAATCAATTTCCCTGAAACTGCATCATATTGATTCAATTCCATGTGCTTTTGATTACGAGAAAGTAAAGCAATATAAATATGTTTTTCGTCTGGCGACCACGTAACCGAAGTTAAATAATGATCTACTTCTGGGTGAGTTTCTAAGAAAGTCGTTTTTTGAGTGGTTGGATTATAAACACCTAACGTAACCGTATGATTTTTTGTTCCAGCAAACGGATATTTGATATTTTTGTTTACAGCAGGTTGTACAGACCAATCGATAATTGGATAATCTGTAACCGCTGTTTGATCCATTCTATAAAATGCAACTAAATTCCCTTTTGGAGAGATGAAAATTCCTTTGTGAATCCCAAACTCATTTTGATGAACCGATTTTCCATTCACGATTTCATATTTTCCGTCTTTGGTAATTTGATGTGTTTTTCCAGATTTATCAACAAAAAATAAATTGTTGTCAATTACATATCCAACTTGATTATTCGTCGCGTCAAATTCTATATTTTCTGCATTTTCAGGTAATTTCAACCAATCGTTTTGTTGACCAGCAGTTGTAATTGTTTTGTAACCTGTTTTTGTAGAAAAATAAGCTTGCTTATCATTGATCCAATTCAAAGAAGGAATTCTTTTATTCTCAAATTGAGAACTTCTAAAAATTGTATCAGTTTTAAGAGATGGAACTTCTTTCTTGATTAAAGCTTCTCCGTATGATGTTTTTACATTTTGCGTGTACGCATTTTGATTCGGAATCCATTGAACTTGATTTAGATTTTCGATACGTAAATTCGTCGATAATCCAAGTACAGCATCTTCCATTGTGACATTCTTTTTCTGAGCAATTAAACTAGCGCTCATTAAAAGTGTAGTCAATAAAATTGTTTTTTTCATGTGTGATTTCTATTTCAAATATTGCCCAAGTGCTTCTAAGTTTTTCTTTTCATTCCCAATAAAAATTTTGTCTCCATCTACCACGACAGGACGTTTTAGGAAAGTATAATCTGATAAAATATAATTTTTGATATCATCTTCAGAAAGCTGTTGATCTTTCAATCCTAATTTTTTGTAATTCTGTGCACGACGTGAAAATAGAGCTTCGTAGTTGCCAGCTAAATTCTTCATTTCTTCTAATTCTTCTGCTGTTATCGCAGTCGATTTTATTTCATGCAAATCAAAACCTGTAAAATCAAACTCTTTCATAATACGTTTGCACGTATCGCAAGTTTTCAAAAAAAATATTTTTTTCATTTCTCAAAATCTTTGGTTTTGTAAAGATAAATAAGTTTCATCGTTTTGCAGAATGATAAAGAATTTTGTCAAAATATATTTCAAATCGATAAAAAACTATCTTTGCAAGTATGGAAGAAACTAATTTTTTGCGTTTAAACAAATATATTAGCGATAGTGGTTTTTGTTCGCGTCGTGAAGCAGATCAATACATCGAAAATCGTTTGGTACAAATTAATGGACGAGTTGCTAAAATTGGGCAATTTGTAGGACCAAATGATGTGGTGACTGTAAAAGGTGTCGAAATAGAACCGCGCGAAAAGGAGCATGCGGTTTATATTATGCTGAATAAACCTGTGGGCGTTACGTGTACAACAGATCCTACAGATCCAGATAATATTATCGATTTTCTTTCGTTTGGAGAACGAATTTTTCCGATTGGTCGTTTAGATAAAGATTCGCAAGGATTGATTTTATTGACAAGCGATGGTGATATTGTGAATAAGATTTTACGTGCTGGAAATAATCACGAAAAAGAATACATTGTAACCGTTGATAAACCAATTACGGATGAATTTTGCGAACGAATGTCGAAAGGTGTTCCGATTCTTAATCAGGTTACGAAGAAATGTAAGATCGAAAAAATAAGTACAAATGTTTTCAAAATTACATTAATCCAAGGTTTGAATAGACAGATTCGCCGTATGTGCGAATATTTTGGATATGGTGTAAAAAAATTAGAACGTGTTCGAATTATGAATCTAACGTTGAATGTTGGAATTGGTCAACACCGAGATTTAACAGTAGAAGAATTAGCAGAAATCAATCGCTTGACGAAAGATTCGGAAAAACACGAAGAAAAGAAACCAGCTTCAAAATCAAAAAAATCATCAGCGAAAAAAACAAAAGAAATTTCTCCAGATTTTAAAGATTCGAAAGGAAAATCAATTAAAAAGTCAGTAAAAAAATCAACAACTCAAGCCAGAGTAGGAAAAAGTAAACCACCTACAAATACGAAAGGAGGTAAATTTGGTAAAAGAAGATAAAATCAAAAGACGAATATTTTTCGTCTTTTTTTATACATTTTAGTCAAAACTAACTTCTATCATGTCATTTTACCAAAGATTCAATATCTTTATAAAGTAAAATCTTAAAAACACATGAAGAAAATTGTTTACTCGTTGCTTTTTATAGCGATGACTTTTGGTGCGTCGGTAAAAGCGCAAGAAAATGTTACTTATCAATTGCCTCCGCAAGAAATTTTACAATTGGCAGACGCGGATATGCCACCCTCAATTAGTACAGATCGCAAGGCAGAAAATGCATTTTTGTCTTATAGAAGTCGTTATAAAACGATTAATGAATTGTCAGAAAAAGAATTACGTTTAGCAGGATTACGAATTAATCCAGTTACAAATATTAATTCACGTGAAACATTCAGTGAGAAAATTACTTATTTTGATCTGAAAACTTCAAAAGAAAAAACGATAGCTGGTTTACCTGCAAAAGGTCGTTTTTCTAATCAATCTTGGAACACTTCTCAATCGAAATTTGCCGTTACAAATACAACAAATAAAGGTGTAGAATTGTGGATTGTTGACGTAAAAACGCAAGCTGCAACAAAAGTTTATGAAGATAAATTAAACGCAAACTTAGGTCGTCCTTTCAATTGGATTTCAGATACAGAATTAATTGTGAATGTAATTCCAGCTTCCAAAAAAGCTTTGATTGATACAAAAGACGCAATTGCGACTGGACCTACAGTTTCTGTTGCTGACGGAAAAGAAGCGCAAAACAGAACCTATCAAGATTTATTACAAAATAAAAATGATGAGTTTAACTTCGAACAATTAGCAATTTCTGAATTAGTAAAAGTAAATATCGAAACAGGTGCAAAATCGAAATGGAAAGACGCTGCGATGTACACAGATATTTCGACTTCTCCAGATGGACAATATGTTTTGGTGAACGAAATCAAAAAACCTTTTTCATATTTAGTAACGTACAATAGTTTTCCTTCAACCAATATTGTGTATGATATCAACGGAAAATTAATAAAAGAAGTTGATCATAAAGAGTTACAAGAAGTTGTTCCGAAAGGATTTTCTTCTACGATTATGGGAAAAAGAGGTTTGAATTGGAGAGCAGATAAACCAAATACTTTATATTGGGTTGAGGCTTTAGATGGTGGTGATGCAAACAAGCCTGCGGAATATCGCGATGCGCTTTATCAAGTAACGGCGCCATTTACAGCGAATAAAGAGTTGTTGGTAAAAGTAAAAGATCGCTATAGAGGAGTGACTTGGGGGAATGATGAGGTTGCGATTGTGAGAGATGCTTGGTATAATACACGTAACGAAAGTAGTTATTTGTTCAATCCGTCAAATCCAAATCAAGAACCGATACGCTTTTTTAGTAGAAACTCGCAAGATGCTTACAATAATCCTGGAAGTTTTGTAACTGAAATGAATGATTATGGTTACAATGTTTTAGCAATTAACAAAGGAAAATTGATGTTAGTTGGAGAAGGAGTTTCTGCGGAAGGAATCTTACCTTTTGTAGATGATTTTGATATCAAAACGCAAAAAACTTCTCGTTTATGGAGAGCACAGAAATCAGATAAACTAGAAGCGATTGCTCGAGTTATCGATCCGAAGAAAGGGATCATTTTAGAACAGATTCAATCGAAAACAGATTATCCAAATTTATATGTTCGTAATATTTTTCAGAAAGGAGGAAAGCCAAAACAAGTAACGTTTACAAAAAATCCTTTTGAGGCAATGAACAAAATTTCGAAAGAATTAATTACGTACAAACGTGCTGATGGTGTAGAATTATCAGGAACTTTATATTTGCCGCCAAATTACGATAAAACGAAAAAGGAAAAGTTGCCAATGTTAATGTGGGCTTACCCTCGTGAGTTCAAAGATGCATCTACGGCTGGTCAGGTTACAACTTCTGAAAATAAATTTACTTCTCCTTCTTACGGAGGTCCTATTTATTGGGCATTGAGAGGATATGCGGTCTTAGATGATGCGGCTTTCCCAATTATTGGAGAAGGAAAAGAGGAGCCAAATGATACGTTCGTTCCTCAATTGGTTGCCAATGCAAAAGCTGCGATTGATGCGGTGGATAAATTAGGTTTTATCGATCGTGAAAGAGTTGCGGTTGGTGGACATTCTTATGGCGCATTTATGACAGCAAATTTATTAACGCATTCTAATTTATTTGCGGCAGGTATCGCACGTTCAGGTGCTTATAACCGTACATTGACGCCTTTTGGATTTCAATCTGAACAACGTAATTATTGGGAAGCTCCAGATGTTTACAACACAATGGCGCCTTTCCAAAATGCAGATAAAATGAAAACACCATTGTTGTTAATTCATGGTGAAGCAGATAATAATACAGGAACTTTCCCGATGCAATCTGAGCGCTATTTCAATGCATTGAAAGGTTTGGGAGCGACAACTCGTTTGGTTTTATTACCAAAAGAATCTCACGGATATGCAGCCAGAGAAAATATTCTTCACATGTTGTGGGAACAAGATCAATGGTTAGAGAAATATGTGAAAAACAAAGGAAAAAATTCTGAAAAGAAATAATTCTCAATATAAGAAAAGCGATTCAATTTTGAATCGCTTTTTTATTGTAAATAATTATTATATTTAGTTCATAATTAATCAACTATGAAATTAAAAGCTTTACTCTTCTTTCTAATGATTTTTTCTCCATTTCTATTTGCTCAAAATTTGTGGAAAGTAGAATATGAAACCTATGATAAAATGTTTTTTGACGAAAAAGATCCTGTTTTTAAGGCAGAATTAGATAAAAACAATTCTACACCAAAATACTATCAATTACTTTTTAATGAAAATCAGTCGTTTTTTTCTGAAATTGTAAGAATTGATAATAGTCAAAATCAATCATCTATGTCGATGAGTACAATTGATGATAATATTTACATCGATTATAAAACTTCACAATATAAGATTGAAGGAAATTATGTGAACAAGAATATTTTAATAATAGATAATTTGCCTAAATACACTTGGACAATTAGTAGAGAATCAAAAGAAATTTTGGGAATTAAAGTAAAAAAAGCAATAACCGAATACAAAGATTCTAAGATAGAAGTTTGGTTTGCGCCAACTTTACAACCAAAAGGAGGACCAATATTTTTCAATGGGTTACCAGGTTTAATTTTAGAATTGAAAGCTGTAACAACAATGAAAGACGAAAGTTATGAAACGATTTTCAGAGCAATTAATATAAAAGAAGCATCTAAAAACGAAGTGATTAAAATTCCATCAAAAGGTCAGAAAATGACACAAATTGAGAAAGATGATTTTGTGAAAGAAGCAAATAAAAAGATGATGGAAGCTTATAATAACAAGGTTTCGAAAGATTAAAACATAAAAAAACCACTTCTTTAGAAGTGGTTTTTAAATTTTATAGCTGAGGTATTATAACATTTTCAAGAAGTTAACTTCTAATTCCGTTAATCTTCTAAAATCACCTCTTTGTAAAGTTTTCTTTGTAAGTCCTGCAAAAGAAACGCGGTCTAACGCTTCTACTTCGTATCCTTTTGTTTCGAAAATACGACGTACAACGCGGTTCCAACCAATATGTAATTCTACACCAACTTCATTTTTCGGTCTACCTTCAATAAAAGAAATTTCGTCAACAACTGCAATTCCTTCAGGAATTAAACGAACACCTTTTTTGATGTCAGCCAAATCATTTGCTGTTAACTTTTTGTCCAATGTAACGTGATATATTTTTTTGATATCATGACTTGGATGTGTTAATTTCTTAGTTAAATAACCATCATTTGTAAACAATAAAACTCCTGTTGTTTGTCTATCCAAGCGTCCTACTGGGAAAATTCTCGCTGTAGTTGCTGTAGACATTAAGTCCATCACAGTTTTACGTCCTTTTTCATCATTTGATGTTGAAATAAAACCTTTTGGTTTATTCAACACAAAATATACATTTTTCTCTGAAGAGATTTTACGACCATCGAAACGAACTTCATCATCGGGTTGTACTTTATAACCCATTTCAGTAATCACTTGACCATTCACTGTAACGATTCCAGTTTTGATCAACTCGTCGGCCTCTCTTCTGGATGCAATCCCTGCATTCGCTACATATTTATTTAAACGAATAGTCCCGTCATCAACTGGTGCTTTTTTCAGTCTTTTAACAAATGGTTTTTCACCTGGTTTGTTAAACGGTTTCTTTGGTCCAAAACTTTTCTTTCCTTCTTCTGATGGTTTTCCACCAAAAGTTGGTTTTCCTTTCCCTGAAGATGGTTTAGAAGAAGAATTTCCTCTTGCTCCACCTTTTCCACGATTGTTCCCGCCTTGGGAATTTCTGTCGTTGGATTGATTTCGTCTGTTATTCATCTGAATTTGATTAATTTATGCGCTGATTAAAATTTTGCGCAATAGTTTGCAAAGTTAAGGGATTTATTTCGATTAATACGATACTAAATACACCCGCAACAATCATTCCCTTAAAAAAATAATGTAAAATCTTATATGCTTGTGTCGATTTTATTCTCCAAATTATAAATAAAATCACTGTGAAAGCGATATTTGCAGCAATAAAAAAGTATTTCATCGCACCAACATCATTTTTCATAATGATAATAATTCCAATGATTAATTCTGTAATAATTAAACATGAAATCAAAACTTTTGTAAAATCTATTCCATATTTGATTGGAATTGAATCATAATTATAAATCAAATCTGCTTTTTGAGAACTCAAATCTTTTACAATATCAGTAATCAATAATAAAATACTCAAAAAAGTAGCATGTAAAGCCAAATTGAACGTGAAATGATCAAAATAAACCAATAAGGCGAAAAATGGCATGACACGAATAATAACCAAATAAAAGTTTTTGATCAATGCAAATCGATTGATTTTGTGGCTATAAAACCAAACTAGAAATTGATAAATCAAAAAGAAAATGAAAACCTTCCACGAAATTAAGGCTGCAATAATCAATGCTAAAGCATTCAGAACAATGTAAACAGTTAGTTTGAAACCTTGCGAAACTTGTTTCTGAAGATAAACTTGTAAAGGACGTTTGAGTTCGTCTTTTTCTAAATCGTAAAAATTATTGATGATATATCCCGCGGCCACACAAAGTATCGAACAAAGAATAAGCCCGTCCAACTTTGGATTTGTCAACAATTGACGATGACCAACTTCTGGCGCAAAAATAAAAAGTGCAGCAAGATATTGTGCCAATATTAACACAATTAAATTATAGCCACGAACAACAGAAAATAATGCAAAAACTTTTAAGATTATTTTCTGAACGTTCATTGATTATATTTTTATAAATTATTTTTTAGAATTTGTAAATAACTTCGGTCTGGAAGTCTTTTAAGTAGCTTTTCGCTTTGTCATAATCTTGTGTAAAACCAAGAACATAACCGCCTCCGCCAGAACCACAAAGTTTTAGGTAATACGTATCTGTATCAATTCCAGTTTTCCATGCATTCACCAGTTTTTGAGGAATCATTGGTCTGAAATGCTCATAACCCCAAGCTGACAATTTTTGAAGATTTGAAAAAAGTGGATTGTATTCACCTTTCACAAAGTTTTCGATACATGCGTTGTTGTATTTAATAAATTCTTCTTTCAATGTTTTACGAAAACCCTCTTTTTTCATTTTTTCGAAGAAAATATGAATCATTGGCGCCGTTTCTCCTGGTGTACCCGAATTGATTAAGAAAACAGCTCCTTTTCCGTCTACGTTTGCAGAAGGTAAACCAATTGTCGAGATATCATCTTTTGATTGAATTAATAAAGGAATATTCATGTAACAAATCAAAGGATCAATTCCAGAACTTTTTCCATGAAAATGAGATTCTAAATTTCCGAAAAGAGCTTTTAATTTGCTAATTTTTTCTTTGTTTAGATTTTGATTGATATCAATTTTATTCAAGGCATATTTGTCATAAATAGCTGCAACCAAAGCGCCAGAACTACCTACACCATATCCTTGAGGAATGTTAGAATCGAAGTACATTCCGTTTGCAACATCTTCCGAAAAAGATTTTGTATCAAAAGTATCTGCAAAATTCTCTTCTAAAAATTTCGCATAATTTTTCAAGTGAGCATTTGACTCTTCTGCAATTTCAGAAGGCTCAAATTTTAATGCACCTTGGTAAAAATTATAAGGAATTGTTAATCCTTTCGAGTTTTCAATAATTCCATATTCGCCAAAAAGTAAGATTTTGGCATAAAATAATGGGTTCTTCATTCAATGCTAAAATTGGTACTGCAAAGTTACAAAATTTAAGCCATTCTTTTTTTAATTTGAGGAAGAGTTTTGTTTTAAAAAATTGTAAATCACATTATTTTTTGATTAATAGTAGTTTTTGGAATATATTTTGACTAAATAATTTAGAATAAATTGGTTAAATTTCAATTAATAATCAATGATTTTAACCGAATTAGCATTAAAAATAGAGAATTAATGTATTAAAATATATAAATTTGTGCCATGTATATCACCGAATATCTATCGAATGAGATAAAACCAGGGAAAGTTAATTCTTCTCCAAGTCAGCTTTTAGAAGTTGTGCAAGAGAATAAATTGACGCATTTACCTTTGTTTAAAGGGTTGGATTTTGTTGGAAATATCTCGGAAGAAGATTTGATTGAATTATCAATTGATGATGAAAAAGTAGATTATACTTCGTATTTGGAGAGTTTTTATCTTTCTGAATCGAGTACGCTTTTAGATGCAATTCAGATGATGTATACGAATCAGGCGAATATCTTACCGATTATTAATGAACAATTGCGTTATGTTGGTTTTATTACGGAAACGGATATTATCAACACGTTTGCAAATTTCCCTTTTGTCGCTGCACAAGGCGTTTCGATGTTAGTTTCGATTGCGGAAAAAGACTTGTCGATGACGGCGATTTCTAATATTATAGAAGTGAATAACGGAAAAATATTGGGAATGATGATTGTTGGAAATAAAGAAGATAGCGTTTATGTTTTGCTGAAATTTAGTTCATCAAACTTGTTAACAATTGGTGAAACATTTGAGCGATATGGATATCAAGTGATTCAAAAATTTTATAACGACGAAAAACAAGAACTTCTGCAAAGTCGTTATGCACAATTGTTAAAATACATGAATACCTAATGATAAAAGTTGCACTTTTTGGACAAAAAACAAGTACGTCTTTAACGGATATTATTCCACCATTTATTAATTATTTAATTCAGAACGAAATTGCTTTTTGTGTTGAGCAAAATTTTCTTCAAATCTTAAAAGAAACAACTGATTTTGATACTGATAATGTAGAAACCTATACTTCTCATGATGATTTAGACAAATCGGTTAAATTCTTATTCAGTTTTGGTGGAGACGGAACAATTTTATCAGCAACTACAATTGTTAGGGATTCTAATATTCCAATTATTGGTGTAAATACGGGACGTTTAGGCTTTTTAGCAACAATTAATAAAAGTGTGTTATTGGAGCAAATGGATAGTTTTTTCAATGATGATTATAACATTATTCCACGAACTTTATTAACCGTTAAAAGAAGTGATGGTGTAGAAATTGAAAATAATTTTGCGATTAACGAAGTGACTGTAGTTCGCCGTGAAACAACGAGTATGATTACGGTTGATGCTTATTTAAACAATGAATTTTTAAATTCTTTTTGGTCTGATGGTTTGATTATTTCTACGCCAACAGGTTCTACAGGATATTCGTTAAGTTGTGGTGGACCAATTGTTCATCCGTCTAATCAAAATTTTGTCATTACACCTGTTGCGCCACATAATCTAAATGTGCGTCCATTAGTTGTGTCAGAAAACGAAAAAATTGACTTAAAAATACGCAGTAGAGCTAATGAATATTTCCTTTCGTTAGATTCTCGTAACTTTCCTTTAACAACTGACGTCGAATTGACAATACAAAAAGCTGACTTCAAAATCTTAATCGTTGAAGCTATTGACGCGACTTATTTCACAACTTTGAGAGAAAAAATGCTTTGGGGTTCAGATAAAAGGAATTAAAATTTACAATAAAACTTCTTAATTTTTGTTAAATCAGTTACGTTGAATTGACTTTTGTTTATATTTGTTCGAATTTAAAAGAAGATAAAAAGCAAAAGCCGAAAAAATAACACAACTTATGAGGAGATTATTTTTGTTTGTTTTTATATTATGTTTTTCGCAATTAACTTTTGCGCAAAGACATGAACTCGGAATTTTTGCTGGTGGAGCAAATGTGATTGGAGATGTTGGTAAAGCCAGTTATATCAATCCATTTCCTACTAAAACTGAAGCAGGAGGTAAAATATATTTACCAATTTCAATAGGAGGATTATATCGTTTTAATATAAATCCACAAATGGGTTTTAGAGCAAATATATCTTATTCAAAAGTTGGAGCAAGTGATCATCGTTCGAAAGAATATTATAAATTAAAAAGAAATAAAAATTTTCGAAATAATATTGTAGAAGGATCTTTGATGTTTGAGTATAATTTCTTTAACATCAATGATGATCAAGAAAAAGCGCAATCACCTTATATTTTTGTAGGAGTTGGAGCTTTTTCTGCAAAAGGAAAAGAATATGATTACGATGGAACAAACAACGTAATTATCGAAAAAACAAAATATAATACCGATTTAACAATTCCTTTTGGAGTTGGATATAAAGTAAGATTCAATTACAATTGGATTTTATCTTTTGAGACAGGTGTTCGATATACAAATGTTGATTATTTAGATTATAACACTGGAAAATTTACTCAAAATTTTGTAGATGCTGTAGAAACAGGTACTTTGTCTCAATCTGAATATGATAAACGTATATATGGAAACACATCAAACAAAGATTGGTATGTTTTAACAGGAATTTCCTTAACGTACAGTTTTGGTCGACCTGCTTGTTATTGTGATTAAAAAGAATGGAAATTAGTTTAGTAGAACAAATAGATAAAAATAATATACCTAATCACGTTGCAATCATTATGGATGGTAATGGAAGATGGGCTAAGAAGAACGGTAAAGAAAGAACTTTTGGTCACAAAAGTGCTTTGGGAGCTGTACGATCTTCAATCGAAACTTGTCGAAAATTAGGTATAAAACATCTTACACTTTACGCATTTTCTACTGAAAATTGGAACCGTCCAAAATTAGAAGTCAATGTTTTAATGACTTTATTAAGTTCTGCAATTAAGGACGAAATAAATGAATTACACAAAAATGGAGTTCGCTTGAATGTGATTGGAGATTTATCAAAATTACCAAAAAAAGCATTCAAAGATTTGACTCAAGCAATAGAAAAAACGAAAGACAACACAGCTTGTGTTTTGACATTAGCATTAAGTTATGGTTCGAAAGAAGAACTATTACACGCGATGAAATCTATTGCGCAAAAATATAAAGACGGAGAAATATCCGACAATGATTTTAATGAAGAATTAGTTCATCAAAACTTATATACACACGATTTACCTATGGTAGATCTTATGATTAGAACAAGTGGCGAAACCAGAATTAGTAATTTCTTGTTGTGGCAAATTGCTTACGCAGAATTATATTTTACAGAGGTTTTGTGGCCTGATTTTAACGAGGAAGAATTTTATAAAGCAATTTTAAATTACCAAAACAGAGAACGTAGATTTGGTAAGATAAGCGAGCAACTAACGAACTAATCGAACTGAAATAGAGGATTATGAAGAAAATTTTTTGGACAATGTGTATGCTTGGAGCTTACATGGCACAAGCGCAAGTCGTAGATTCTACGAAAACCATTGATTCAACACAACAAGATAATTTTGTCTTAGATTATACCAATGCACGAACTTTCAAATTGAAAGATATCGTTGTAACAGGTGACTCTAAATATTCTAAGAATCAAATTATCCGTTATGCAGGTTTTGCTATCGGTGAAGAGATAGAATTACCAGGTACGAAGGTAAATAATGCTGTAAAAAAATTATGGAGATCTAATATTTTCTCTGACATCGACTTGTATGTAGATAAAATAGAAGGTAACGAAGTAACATTAGAGCTTGCCTTGGTTTCAGTTCCTAGTTTAGGAGAAATTAAGATTAACGGTGTGAAAAAATCGCAACGCGAAGATTTAATCAAACAAAATAAATTAAATCCAGGTGTTAAGATTACACAAAGTTTAATCAATACGACAAATAATAAAATCAAAGATTATTATACTGGAAAAGGTTATCCTAACACAACAATTAATGTAGAACGTCAGCCAATTGTTGGTAAAGAAGACGAAGAAAACATTACATTAAATGTGAATCGTGGAGAGCGTGTAAAGATTAAGAAAATCATTTTCGAAGGAAATGAAAACTTAACTGCTGCTCGTTTACGTAAAAAAGGGATGAAAAATACCAAACAGAAATCTATCAATATTTTCAAGTCATCTAAAATGATTCCTGAAAAATTCCAGGAAGATTTAAAAACTTTGGTTGATGAGTATAAATCTGTTGGTTTTAGAGATGCTAAAGTTGAGTCATACAACATCGAAAAAGTTGATGATAAAAACTTATTAGTTAAAATTAAAGTTAACGAAGGAAAACCATATTTCTTAGGAGATGTAACGTTTTCTGGAAACTCAATTTATACTTCTGAACAGTTACAGCGAATTTTTGGTTACAAAACAGGAGATCATTATGACGCAGTAGGTATCAACAAAAAGATTTCTGGATCAGAAAAAGACGATGATATTTCTACGTTATATATGGATAGAGGGTATTTGTTTGCTCGTGCTATTCCTGTAGAAAAAAGTGTAAAAAATGATACAATCGATCTTGAAATTAAAGTTTTCGAAGGTACACAAGCTACACTTAATAAAGTAACGATTAACGGTAATACAGAAGCACACGATCATATTTTATACCGTGAGTTAAGAACTAAACCAGGAGATTTATTCTCTAAATCGGACATTAAGCGTACGATGATGGAGTTAGCTTCTTTGGGATACTTAGAACCAACGCAAATAGTTCCAGATATTCAACCAAATCAAGATAATAATACAGTTGATGTGGAGTGGAAAGTTGCGCCAAAATCATCTTCTCAAGTAGAATTACAAGGAGGATATGGTGCAGGGACTTTCATTGGTACATTAGGATTAACTTTCGGGAATTTCTCATTAAAGAATTTTTTCAATAAAAAAGCTTGGAAACCAATTCCAATGGGAGATGGACAACAATTATCATTAAGAGCACAAGCTGGTAACGGATATAAAAATTATAGTTTATCATTTGTTGAACCTTGGATTGGAGGAAAACGCCCTACAGCTTTATCAACGTCTTTTTATTATTCGCAATATGATTACCGTGATAATTATGGAGAAAAAGCGAAATTGGATATCTTAGGAGCTTCAGTTGGGTTAACTAAGTTATTAACTTGGCCAGATGATTATTTCCGTTTATCAAACTCAATTTCTTATCAGTTATATAACTTCGATAATTATGCGATGTCTGTTGGTAATATGCAATATGAAAATGGTTCGTCAAACAACTTAAACTACACATTAGGTTTAACACGTAATTCTGCTGGACCAGACCCTATTTTCCCACAATCAGGATCAGAAATTAGTTTATCGTTTACGACAACATTTCCTTATTCAGCTTTTAATAACAAAGACTATACAAACATGTCTGATGTAGAAAAATTCAAATGGTTAGAATATTATAAATTCAAAGCTAAAGCATATTTCTACAAAGAATTAACTGGTAAATTAGTTTTAAAAGCCGGTGGAGAGTTTGGAGTTTTAGGAACATATAACCGTAAAATTGGAACAATTCCTTTCGAACGTTTTTACTTAGGAGGAACAGGTCTTACACAAAATCGTTTCGATGGACGTGAGATTATTTCATTAAGAGGTTACGAAGATGCAACAAATTCTGGTGGACAAACAGGAGATATTACGCCAGAAGGAGGTGGTACGATTTATAATAAATATTCATTAGAATTGCGTTATCCAATCACAATGAGCCAAACAGCTAAAATTTATGCATTAACTTTTGCGGAAGGAGGTAACGTTTGGAACAATACAAGTGAATTTAAACCGTTTGAATTAAAACGTTCTGCAGGGGCAGGTGTTCGTATTTACATGCCAGCATTTGGTTTATTAGGATTCGATTTCGGATATGGATTTGATAAAGGATTTGGACAAACAGAACGCTCAGGATGGCAAACTCACTTTATTATTGGACAACAATTCTAATAAATTGAATAAATTTGCTTAGAACATTTTGGCATAATTTTAGAATTAACACACCACAAATATGAAAAAATGGATTAGTTTTATAGCGTTGTTCTTTGGATTAGCAAGTTTCTCTTTTGCGCAAAGATTTTGTTATGTAGACAGTCAGTATATTTTAGAAAATTTACCAGAATATACATCGTCTCAAAACAAATTAAAATCTCAAACAGAGTCTTGGCAAAAAGAAATTGAGCAAAAACAAGAAAATTTAGCTAAATTACAAGCCGAATTCGAAGCCGAAAAGATTTTATTAACGGCAGAACAGGTGAAAGAGCAAGAGAAAAAGCTAGCTGATGAAGTAGCGGCTGTAAGAATTTTGCAAGATAAACGTTATGGACCAAATGGTGATTTAGTTAATCTGAGAAGATCAATGGTAAAGCCTTTACAAGATCAAATTTATAATGCGACAAAAGAAGTTGCAGATAAAAGAGGATATGGTTTTGTATTTGATAAAGGAAGTGATTTAATCATGATTTATACAGATCCAAAGTTTGACATAAGTAGAGAAGTATTAATGACTTTAAGACCAGAATTGAAACCAAATAATTCAAAAACATCAACTTCCGGAAATAATAAAACTAGCAATAGTAGCAATAAAACAAGAAAATAAATTTTAAAAAACAAATTAGACTAGAAATGAAACAAATTAGATTGATAGCAGTATTTACAATGATGGTTTTCGGAAGCGTTTTATCTTACGCTCAAGAAATTGCACATATAGATACGCAAGCAGTAATTGAATCAATGCCAGCTTACAAAAAAGCAGAGGCTGATTTACAAGCATTAGGTAAAAAACACGAAGATGCTATCGCAAAATTACAAGCAGACTATAAAACTTTTATGGAAACTGCTCAAAAAGATTTAGCTGGTAAATCTCAAGAAGAAGCTCAAAAATTAATTGCAGCGAACAAATACCAAGAGAAAGAGCAAGAAATGCAAAAGAAATACGAAACTTATGCAAAAGCTGCTCAAGATGAAATGCAAGCAAAAGAGAAAGCTTTAATGGATCCAATCGAGAAAAGAGTAATGGATGCAATTAATGCTGCTGCTGCAAAAAAAGGAGTTAAATATGTTTTACCTGCTGGTGTTTTAGTTTACAAAGCTGGAGGATACGACTTATTAAACGATGTGAAAAAGGAATTAGGATTATAATTTTAAGAATTATTAATATCTTCAAGCCACTATTTTAGTGGCTTTTTTTATATATGAAAAGAATTTTAGTTACCGGAGCGAATGGTCAGTTAGGTCAATCGATCTTAGAGCAATCAAAAAACTACAAGGAAATTGAATGTTTTTTTGTCACTCGAAATGAATTAGATATTACGAATGAAGAATTAATTAATCGTTATTTCGAAAATAAATCATTCGATTTTGTTGTCAATTGTGCAGCTTATACAGCAGTTGATAAAGCAGAAGATGATCAAGAGAATGCTTATTTAGTAAACGCAAAAGCAACAGAATTTTTAGCAAAAATAACGAATCAAAAAGGAATTCCTTTTATTCACGTTTCGACAGATTATGTGTTTGATGGGACTGAAGCTCAACCTCGTTTAGAAACTGATCAAACAAATCCTATAGGGGTGTATGGTCAAACAAAATTAGATGGAGAGAATTTAGCATTAGAAAACAATCCTAAAACGATTATTTTACGTACAGCTTGGGTTTATTCTCGATTTGGAAATAACTTCGTTAAAACGATGCTTAGGTTGTTTAATGACAAAGATTCAATATCTGTTGTGGTAGATCAAATTGGTTCGCCAACAAATGCAATAGATTTGGCTGATGCAATCTTAACGATTATTTCGAAAGATGATTTAACGTATGGAATTTTTAATTATTCGAATGAAGGAGAATGTTCTTGGTTTGGATTTGCACAAAAGATTAAAGAATTTTCTAATTCGACAATCGAAATTAATCCTGTTCCTACTTCAGCTTATCCAACAAAAGCGAAGCGTCCTGCGTATAGTTTATTGGATAAATCAAAAATAAAAGAAGTGTATCAATTTAATATTCCGACTTGGGAAGATAGTTTGAAAGAAGAATTGAAGTATTTGATTTAGTTTCAGTTTTAATAACATAAAAAAAGCTCGAGAATTCTCGAGCTTTTTATTTATCTGAAAGATTATTAATTAATCTATAATCTCAAAACGAGTATAAGGTTGCAATGCTTTCGGAATTTTTACTGTTCCATCAGCTTGTTGGTGATTCTCTAAAATTGAGGCTAAAATACGTGGTAAAGCCAAAGCAGAACCATTTAAACTATGTGCTAATTGAGTTCCGTTTTCATCTTTGTAACGTAATTTCAAACGATTTGCTTGGAAAGTCTCAAAATTAGAAACAGAAGAAACTTCTAACCATTTTTCTTGCGCCTCAGAGAAAACTTCAAAATCGTATGTAATTGCAGATGTAAATCCTGTATCACCACCACAAAGTCTTAAAATACGGTATGGCAATTCTAAATTTTCTAAAATTCCTTTTACGTGCTCAATCATTCCTTCTAAAGCAGCGTAAGAATTTTCTGGTTTTTCGATACGTACAATCTCAACTTTTTCAAATTGGTGTAAACGATTCAATCCTCTAACATCTTTTCCATAAGAACCCGCTTCACGACGGAAACATGGTGAATATGCAGTCAACGTAATTGGTAAATCTTCTGCTTTTACAATTGTATCACGGTAAATATTCGTCACAGGAACTTCCGCAGTAGGAATCAAGTACAAATCATCTTCTCCAATATAATACATTTGTCCTTCTTTGTCTGGTAACTGTCCAGTTCCATAACCAGAAGCCTCATTCACAACGAAAGGAGGAACAATTTCTGTATAGCCAGCATCAGAATTTTTATCTAAGAAAAATTGTGTTAAAGCACGTTGCAAACGAGCACCTTTTCCTTTGTAAACAGGGAAACCAGCACCAGTAATTTTAACACCTAATTCAAAATCAATGATGTCAAATTTCTTAGCAACTTCCCAGTGTGGCAAATTGTTTGGTTTTGCAGTTGCATCTCCGTGTTCAAAAACGATTTCATTATCATCAGCATCTTTTCCTGCTTTTACGATTTCGTTCGGAATATTCGGGATTTGATACAAAATATCTTTAACGGAGGTTTCGTAAGACGATAATAAATCTTGTAACTCTTTTGATTGAGTTTTTAAATCAACCGTTTTGATTTTTAATTCATTAGCCTCTTCCGATCTTCCATCTTTAAACAAATTACCAATTTCTTTTGCTAATTTGTTGGATTCAGCTAATACATTATCTAATTCAAATTGTGTTTTACGACGAAGTTCATCCACATTTAAAACTTCATCAACAAGATCTAATTGTTTGAAGTTACGTTTTTTAAGTCCTTCAATTACACGATCTTTGTTTTCTTGAATGTAAGAAACTACTAGCATACTTTTATTAAATTTATACAAATGTATAAATAATTAATTTTTTTAAATAAAGATTAAATGATTTAGGATCAAAAATTAATCAAAATCAATTAATTTTTAAATTTAACTGTCTTCATTAGATAAATAATTAACACAATGTTTTTTACAAAAAATATTCAAAAATTGTAAAATAATTTATAACATATTTAAAATCAATTTTTTAAATTTTATTTATTGAGAATTGATTAATACAATTATATTACATTGATTTTACATGCTGTTGTTTACGTTTCGAAATACATTTGTCAAAGAAAATTAATCGAAAATTATTAATAATTAAAACAATAAAACAATGAAAAAATTTTTCGCAGTAGTTGCAGTAGCAGCTTTATCTTTAGGAGCAGTATCTTGTGGTGAGAAAAAAGCAGAAGAAGCACCAGCAAACGTTGATTCAGCAGCAGTAACAGTTGATTCAGCAGCAGCAGTAGTTGATTCAGCAGCAGCAGTAGTTGACTCAGCAGCAGCTAAAGTTGATTCAGCAGCAACTGAAGTTGAAGGTGCAGCTAAAGAAGTAGCTCCAGCAAAATAATTTGAAATAACATTCAAATCATATAAAGAAACCACTTGTTAGATAAGTGGTTTTTTTTATGCTGTTTTGCGATGTAAATAGCGAGTTAATTTGATAGATAAATCTAAAAGTATAATTTTAGAATTACCATTTCGCTCAATATGATACGATGCTTCATTAATTTCATTTAAAATATCTTCGATATTTGCTCCATGTATAAAAGGTGCAAAACCTTGCCATTTAAAACCTTCTGCATTAATTTGCAAGAAAACTAAATCATCAGATTGATACGTTTTTAATAAAGCTTGACGAAAAATCTCGGAACAATAATTTAAAAAATCTTTTTGTTCACTTCTCGACCAACTTGCAATTTGATTCGACCAATCAATCAAATCCTTTAAAACGGTTGGAGTTTTGGCTGCCATAAACGCTTTTCGAACCCAAGTCACAAAATATTTATCAAATAAATACTCATCATCATTTAATTGATGCAATGCTTCTCGTACATTTCCTTGCGATAGAAAAGCAATATGTTGCGCTTTTTCTGGATTAATATTTTTCTTCTCAACCAAATAGTTCTTTACATCCGATTGTGATAAACGTGGGATTTTTACTAATTGACAACGAGAAATAATGGTTTGTAAAATTAAATCCTCGCGTTCTGTTACCAATAAAAAAAGTGTTTTTTGAGGCGGTTCTTCAATTATTTTCAACAATTTATTCGCAGCTGCAGTTGTCATTTCCTCAGCTTGCCAAATAATCATGATTTTATAGCCTCCTTCGTAACTATTTAGCGCTAATGTTTTGACGATTTCATCCGCTTCATCAACAGGAATAACGCCTTGTTTTTTCTCAATTCCAAGATGAGACATCCAATCCGTTAAATTTCCATAGACATTTTCGTCTACAAAAGTTCGCCAATCGTTTAATAAATACTTAGCAAGTGGCTTTTTTACACTTTCTGTTGCTGAATAAGGAAAAGAAAAATGTAAATCGGGATGTTGTAATTTATCAACTTTCAGATTGCATTGTTCGTTATTCAAACCACACAAAACCTCACGTGCATAAGCAATTGCCAAAGCCAAAGTTCCCGAACCTTCTGGACCAGAAAAAAGCTGAGCATGACTTATGCGACCATCTTTTATAGATTGTTGAAGCTTGTTTTTAATCTCCTGTTGTCCAATTATATTTTTCCAAAGCATAAGCCAAAGTTACTATTTTTATTTTTCAGAATTAATCAAACTTTTTAAATGATTGATTTCTTCTAAATTAGCAATTCCAGAATTATCAATCATCGCTGATGAATGAAAGTAAGTAGCGTTTGTATATGAATCAATTTCTTCAATATTTGTTGAGCGCAAACCACCTCCTGGCATAATTGTAATTTGATTTTCTGCTTTTTTAACAAGGTTTTTTAATTCACGTTTTCCATCATCAACATTACTATCTAAACCAGAAGTTAAAATAGTTTTGAATCCTAAATCAATCACGATTTGAAGTGAATTTTCGGCATCAGAAGTTCTGTCAAAAGCGCGATGAAAAGTACAAGGAAAAGGTTTTGCAAGTTCAATTAATTCATGATTTCGTTTAAAATCAATTTCGTTGTCTTCATTCAAAATTCCAAAAACAAAACCATCAATTCTAAAATTTTTAATCATAATAATATCAGATTTCATTTGTTCAAATTCTTCATTAGAATAACAAAAATCTCCACCACGGGGGCGAATCATCACCATAATATCTTTGTCAGTTTCTTTTCGCAATGTTTTGATATCTTCAAAATCTGGCGTAATTCCACCTGAAGAAGCATCAGCGCATAACTCGATTCGATCTGCATTTGATTTTGCTGCAACTAAAGCTGATTCTAAGTTGAAACAAGCGATTTCTAATTTTTTCATTTTATAATACATTTTCCGTCAATCAAACGATTTCCAGTTTCGTCATAAACCGCAAAGTTAAAGCCTGGATGAATACAATACGAACCATATTCACCTTGTATATTAATCGCAATAAAACCAACTTGAATCGCCGATAAATCTTTTTTACGCGATTTTGTTAACTTAATAATTCGATGAACAGCTTCTTTACACGCATTTTCTGGCGAATAACCTTGACGCATCAATTCCACAACCAAATGACTTCCCGCAATACGAATTACTTCTTCACCGTGTCCAGTTGCTGTCGCTGCACCAATTTCGTTATCAACATACAAACCTGCGCCGATAATTGGTGAATCTCCAACACGACCATGTATTTTGTATGCTATTCCACTTGTCGTACAAGCTCCAGAAAGATTTCCGTGCGCATCTAATGCAATCATTCCAATTGTATCATGATTTTCGATATTGATTGGCATTTGATAGTTGGTGTCTTTCAACCATTCTTTCCATTCTTGTTCGGAAACATCAGTCAATAAATTCTCCTTTTTGAAACCTTTTTCCTGAGCAAATTGTAGCGCTCCATCTCCAACCAACATGACATGTGGAGTATCTTCTATCACTTTTCGCGCAACAGAAATCGGATGTTTGATATATTCTAAACCTGCAACAGATCCAATATTCGCCTGATCGTCCATAATACAAGATTCCAAGGTTAATTTCCGTCACTATTTGGACATCCACCATAACCAATACTTTGTTCATTTGAATCTGCTTCTACCAATTTTACACCTTGTTCTACAGCGTTTAAAGCAGTTCCATTTTTTCCTAAAACTTTCCAATCTTCAATGTTGGCTTCAAGACAAAAATGCCATATAGAAAGAACAATTGGCTTATTGATTTTTATTGAAGTATCTGATTTTGTATATTTAGTTTGCGCACTAAGATCAAGTTTCGTTGCACCTAAAAGCAAGCCTAGTGCACCTAAATTTTTTATGATATCCAAGTGTTTATCGATTTCTAAATTGTGTTAAAACAGATATAATCCATATTATTGTATAACAGAATTTCTGTCAATCAAAACACTAAAAACTAATGAGATCAACTTTACTATCATTTATTCTGATGATGTTTTCATCATTAATTTTTGCTCAGAAAAATAATTATGCACAATATGTTAATCCGTTTATTGGAACAGGTGGACATGGACATACATTTCCTGGAGCGACTTTACCATTCGGAATGGTTCAACTTTCTCCAGATACTCGAATTGATGGAAGTTGGGATGGTTGTGGTGGTTATCATTATTCTGATGATTTTATTTATGGTTTTTCACATACACATCTAAATGGAACAGGAGTTTCTGATTATGGTGACATTATGTTGATGCCAACGCTTAATCAGAAAGGATTTAATCAGACTGATTATGGTTCTAAATTTTCGCATAAAAATGAAAAAGCAACAGCAGGATATTATCAAGTTTTGTTAGATAAATATAATGTCAATGTTCGATTAACGGCAACAACTCACGTTGGTTTGCATGAATATACTTTTAATAAAGCTGGTGACGCAAATATCATTTTAGATCTTAATCATCGTGATAAATTAGTTGACGGAGAAGTGAAAATTGTAGACGCTAAAACACTTTATGTTTACAGAAATTCGGAAGAATGGGCGAAGAATCAAAAGATTTTTGCCAAGATAGAATTTAATGTTCCATTGAAATTAACTGCTTCAAAAGACGGAAATATAATATCTAAAACATTTAAAGGAAATGAAATTGCCTTGGCTTTTGGTAAAAAAGTAAAGAAAGGTGAGAAGATTATGGTAAAAGTGACCTTATCTACAACTGGATATAATGGAACGGATGTTAATAGCAAAGAATTAACAACTTTTGATTTTTCTAAAACGAAAGCCGCTGCTGAAAAGGCTTGGGACAAAGAATTATCGAAGATTGAAGTGAAATCTTCAGATAAGAATAAACTAACTATTTTTTATACAGCGATGTATCACACGATGATGCAACCAAATATTTCGCAAGATTTGAATGGAAATTATCGTGGAATGGACGATCAAATTCATTTGGCAAATAATTTCGATTATTATTCGGTTTTATCACTTTGGGATACTTTTCGTGCTGCGCATCCTTTGTATACCTTGATTGAGAAGAGAAGAACGATTGATTTTATTAACACATTTATCAAGCATTACGAACAAGGTGGACGTTTACCTGTTTGGGAATTAGCGAGTAACGAAACCGATTGTATGATTGGTTATCACTCGGTTTCTGTGATTGCTGATGCAATGGTAAAAGGTTTCAAAGGCTTTGATTATGAGAAAGCTTATGAAGCAGCAAAACATTCGGCAATGTTAGATCATTTGGGATTGAAAGCTTACAAACAAAACGGATTTATTTCGATTGACGATGAACACGAATCAGTTTCTAAAACATTAGAATATGCGTACGATGATTGGTGTATTGCGCAAATGGCATTGATTTTAAATAAACACGACGATTATAATTACTTTATCGAACGTTCTCAATATTGGAAAAATTTATTCAATCATGAGACAAAATTTATTCAGCCAAAGAAAAATGGAGGTTGGCTAAAACCTTTTGATCCGCGTGAAGTAAACAATAATTACACAGAGGCGAATGGTTGTCAATACACGTTTTTTGCACCGCAAGATATTAATGGAATGATTGATTTTTATGGTGGAAAAGATGGTTTTGATGCAAAATTAGATGAATTATTTAATGCACCATCAGAAACAACAGGTCGGGAGCAAGTGGATGTTACGGGACTTATCGGGCAATATGCGCAAGGAAATGAGCCGAGTCATCACGTGGCTTTTTTGTACAATTACATTGATAAGCCAAAAAAAACAAAAGAATTGGTTCATAAAATTTTGAATGAACATTACAAAAACTCGCCAGATGGATTGATTGGAAATGAAGATTGTGGGCAGATGAGCGCGTGGTACGTTTTGGCTTCGATGGGAATTTATAGCGTTACGCCAGGTTCGGGAATGTGGACGACTGTTGAGCCGTATTTTGATGAAATCACGATTAATCTAGAAGATGGAACGAAGCGTATAATCACGAAAAATAATTACAAAGAAAATCAATTTTTAGGATTTGAATTTTTGAAAGATAGAGAGATTAAACCTATTTCTGAAAGTGAAAAAATTGTAACAATTCCAGTTTTGGTTGCTGAAGACAGATCATTTCAAAATAAAATGAATGTTGAAGTAAAATCTTCTGAACCAAATGCGAAAATCTATGTTTCTGTGAATGGTAAAAAAGCAGAAATCTATAAAAAACCAATTTCAATCAAAGAAACAACTACAATTTCTTCTTTTGTGGAAGTGAATGGAAAGAAAAGTAAAACAATTTCTGGAACATTTACTAAGAAACCAAATGATTATACAATTCAGTTGAATTCTACCTACACACCGCAATATCATGCAGGTGGATATGATCAAAATTTTGATGCAATTGTTGACATGAAAAAAACGAAATCCGTTTCTTCGGTTGTCATGAATTTCTTGCAAGATTCTCGTTCTTGGATTGTCTTACCTACAAAATTAGAAGTCTATACATCGAAAGATAATCAGAATTTTAAATTGGTTGGAATGTTAGAAAAACAAGTTGATGCATTTGATAATAACGTGTTTTCTGATTCATGGAAAATTCAGTTTAAAGAAGAAAAAGCACGTTACATCAAAGTAAAAGCAACAAATTATGGTGCTTTCCCAAAAGGTCATTTAGCAGAACCTTTTCAAGGAAAGTCGTATATTTTTGTAGATGAAATAACAGTGAAATAGTGAATAAAAAGTTAATTGTTTTTAATTTAATCGTTATTGGATTAATACTTTTATTTCCAATAATAAATTTTTGTTGGATACATAGTTCTTCAAATTATACTTTTTGGGATATTTATTATCAAACCGAATATCATGAAATTATTTACATTCTTATTGGAATAATTATTTTCTCAAGTTTAATTAGTTTGTTTAAATACAGTAAGTTGATTAATGTTAATTTAGTTTTAACTTCAGTTTTTTTTATGATTATAATTGGAGTATTTATAAATGACATAATTAAATTAAAAAAGGAAGAAAAAGAATACATAGAAAGAGCAAAAGAAGATATTAAAAATGATAAAATTATTTTTCTTCATTCAGGAGGATTTCCTTTACCAGAATTTAGTTCTGAAACCTATGCTAAAATTGACAGTATTCACAATAAATATGGAGTAGATTATATAAATATTGGAGTTTTAGATTTTAAACATGATAAATTAGAACTAAAATATGAAGAAACTGTAAAGCCTTATCTTGAAAAACGTAATGGTAAAGATTGGAAGAAACGAATGCAAAAAGAATTAGATGCAATAAAAAAGGAAAAACTTTATTAACTAAACTTTAGTTAACTTTTTCGTAACTTTATATTCGAAATCGAAGAAAATGCAAACAGAAATTTTAAACAAAGCATTACAGAATCGTTCTATCAATCCAACAGCGATGCGTTTGTTGGTTTTAGATAAATTGATGAAAACTGACGTTGCATTAAGTTTAGCTGATTTAGAAATTGAGATGGATCAAGCAGATCGCGTTACGATTTATAGAACATTAAAAACGTTTGAAGAAAATAAATTAATTCATTCCATAGAGGACGGAACGGGTTCTAAAAAATATGCGCTTTGTGAGTCGAGTTGCAAATGTACGCCTGAGTTTACGCATGCTCATTTTCATTGTAACAATTGTAATCAGACGTTTTGTTTGAGAAATATTCATTTGCCAGAAATCAATCTACCCAAAAATTTCGAAGTCGAACAATCTTCTTTTATCTTAAAAGGAATATGCGATCAATGTAAATCCTAAACTTTGCAACCAGATTGCAGCAACAACTTTATAATTTTGAAATATAAATTTTTAATTATGTCTAAAGCTTGTTGTAGTACGTCAAATGACGAACATAAAGATACTCATAATCACAATCACGAAGGTCATGACCACGAACACAATAATAGTAAAATTTTATTAGGTGCCAGTTTAGCTATTTTCTTTGCCGGAATTTTTGTTCAATATGTTTTAAAACCAACTTGGTTTGTTGATAATCAAATTATTCGTTTGATATGGTTTGGCATTTCTTATATTATAGTAGCATTTCCTGTTTGGGGAGAAGCCTTTAAATTAGCTAAAAAGCTAGATTTCTTCAATGAATTTTCGTTGATGGGAATTGCGACTTTAGGTGCTTTCATTATTGGCGAATATCCAGAAGGTGTAGCGGTAATGTTGTTTTATACAATTGGCGAAATGTTCCAAGAAGCGGCGGTTAATAAGGCAAAAGGAAATATTAAAGCCTTATTAGATGTTCGTCCAGACACAGCGCATGTTTTACGAAATGGTAATTTCGAAACAATAAAACCACAAGATGTGGTAATTGGAGAAACAATTCAGGTAAAAGTTGGGGAAAAAGTTCCGTTAGATGGAATTATGATTTCAGATAAAGGAAGTTTTAATACTGCGGCTTTGACGGGAGAAAGTAAACCTTCAACGTATAAAATAGGAGAAACTGTTTTGGCAGGAATGTTAAATCTTGAAAATGTAATTGAAATTCAAACGACGAAAAAATTTGAAGATAGTTCGATTGCAAAAATTTTACAAATGGTTCAAGATGCAGCTTCTCGCAAAGCTCCAACTGAATTATTTATCCGAAAATTTGCAAAAATATATACGCCAATTGTTTTCTTTTTAGCGGCTGCTTTGGTGATTACTCCTTATTTCTTTGTTGATAATTACGATTTTAATGATTGGTTATACAGAGGTTTAGTTTTCTTGGTTGTTTCTTGTCCTTGTGCATTAGTTATTTCGGTTCCATTGGGTTATTTTGGTGGAATTGGAGCAGCTTCACGCAACGGAATTTTAGTAAAAGGTTCTAACTTTTTAGATTTAATGGCGAAAGTAAACACAGTTGTGATGGATAAAACAGGAACAATGACGGAAGGCGTTTTCGAAGTTCAAAAAATTGAAACTAATCTTCCTGAAAACGATTTTTTAAATCTTGTTTCGGCTTTAGAAAAGCAATCTACGCATCCAATTGCGAAAGCGATTGTGGCAAGTCATCCTTCAGAATTGAAAGCGATAGAAGTGGAAGAAATTTCTGGAAAAGGTTTGAAAGGAAAAGTTGATGGAAAAATAGTTTTAGCTGGAAATACTAAATTATTAGATCATTTCTCGATTCAATATCCACAAGAAATTCATGATATTGTAGAAAGTATTGTGGTGGTTGCAGTTGATGAAAAATATGCAGGATATATTACAATTGCTGATAAAATCAAGGAAGATGCGCAACAAGCAATTCAGAAAATGAAAGCTTTAGGTGTTTCGAAAACGATTATGTTGAGTGGAGATAAAAATACCATTACGCAAAAAGTTGCAAAAGAAGTTGGTGTTGATGAAGCTTTTGGTGGATTGTTACCAGAAGGAAAAGTAGAGAAAGTTGAAGCATTGAAAAAAGATCAAAATCAAGTGGTGGCTTTCGTAGGTGATGGAATCAATGATGCGCCTGTTCTAGCGCTTTCTGATGTCGGAATTGCGATGGGTGGACTTGGAAGCGATGCTGCGATAGAAACTGCAGATGTTGTAATCCAAACCGATCAACCTTCTAAAATTGCAACGGCGATAAAAATTGGTCGTGAAACAAAAAAGATTGTGATTCAGAATATCATTTTAGCAATGGGCGTTAAAATTATCGTGCTTTTCCTTGGAGCAGAAGGAATTGCCAATATGTGGGAAGCTGTTTTTGCAGATGTAGGTGTTGCTTTATTAGCAATTTTGAATGCTGTTCGAATTCAACGAATGAAATTTTAGATAAAAAATAAAGCGATCAATTGATCGCTTATTTTTTTATGTATAAATCTTTCATCAAATCTAAATCAACCTTTAAAATATCAGTTAAATAATTTTCGACTGAACCAAAATTCTTATTAATCGCTTCATAAGAGCTTTCCAAATATTCAGGTAAAACATCAATTAGATATTTATAATTCGGATCGATCTTTAAGATGTGTGCATATTTTTGTTCCAAAAAGATATTAGAAGCCAAGTAATCATCCATAATTGTATCTAAATCGACTTTCAAAGCAGATAAAATCATTGCTGTTGCAAATCCAGTTCGATCTTTTCCTGCAGTACAATGAAATAAAATTGGCGTTCTATTTTTATGTTGAATAATATCAAAAAAGCTTTTGTATTGCGTTTGACATGTTTTATCTAAAACAAAATCCTCGTAGATTTTACACATAAATTCTTTCGGATTTGAAATTCCAGCTTTGAATTGTTTCACTAAATTTTCGAAATGTCCAGAAGAAATATCCAAATGAACTTCGTGATTACAACTATTTGGAATGCGATCTTGATTTTTTAAACGTTCGTAAGTCGTGCGTAAATCAATAATTGTTCGAATTGGAAAATCGTTTAAAATCTCCAAATCATCATCTGTCAAATTTGCTAAATCATCAGATCGAATTAACAATCCTTTTCTAATGACTTCATTTTTTGTGTTAATTATTCCACCTAAATCTCTGCAATTAAATCCGCCTTCAAGTGGAAGAGTTCTTTGTCCGAGCGAGATTTCGCATAAAGTATTTTCCATTTTCTGTTCGTTTTTTAGGTTATTTTTAATATGTAAAAGTTAAGGTTAATTATTTAGTTATCATATTAAAATCGTATTAAAAAAAGTATAACTTTTTACTTTAACATTTTATTATTCTTATTCAATCTAAATTTACTTTATATTCGTATAGAATTAGAATAAATCTAAATAATCTGATGGGAGATAAAGTGAAAATTGCGAAGGAGAAGTTCATCTTAAAAAAGAAAGAATTTGTGACACCACATCTTATTCGCGTTCATTTGGAAAATGATGATGTATCTTTTTTTAAGGATACAACGTTGGGCGGAACATGTAAATTACTTTTTCCACCGCTTGGGATCCGTGATATTCACTATGCTGAGTATGATGAAGAGAATCAAAAATGGATTTCGCCATCAGAAAAATTTAAACCAGTTTCTCGTACCTATACGTTGCGCGATATTGATGCAAAAAACAATGTGATTGTGATTGATATTGCAAATCATGGATTGAATGGTCCAGGATCGCGTTGGGCAAATGAGGCGAAAGTTGGAGATATGATTGGAGTTTCGATGAAGTCGAAAAAAAAAGATTTGGCTCCAAAAACAGATTTCATTTTCTTGGCTGCAGATTTAACAGGCTTGCCTGTAATTTCAGCAATTATAGAGTCGCTTCCTGCTAAAACAAACGGAATTGTTTGTGTGGAAGTCCCAACAGAAGATGATATTCACCAAATTGAAACGAAAGCAAATTTAGAATTTAAATGGATTGTGAATCAAAATGTAGGAAGCGGAATAGCTTTATATAGTTTGACAAAAAATCAGAAATTTCCGAAACGCAAAGACGGAAAACGATTTGCTTATGTTGCGGGGGAATCTAAATCTGTAAAGGAAATAAAATCATTTTTTAAAGATGATTTAGAATGGAAAAAAGACGAATTTTATTGTACATCGCATTGGAAAGCAGGAAAAGCAGAGAAAAATGCATTAGAAAATTGTCACGATAAAATAGAACAAGAATTGTTGGTAAGAGTTTTCTAAAAACAAGAGGGATATTTAATCAAAAAGCTTTATCAGAAATGGTGAAGCTTTTTTTGTTATCTTTAAATTTCTAATTGCATTAAAATGAAGTATATCTTATTGTTGTTGTTTTCAGTTTCAGTTTTTGGTCAAGAAAAATTTAAAGTAGAATATGAAAGACGGAATTTTATTAATTTGAATGATCCGAATCCAGAATCGAAAAGATTAAGAGAGGAAATGTTTTCGAAACCAAAATATATTGCTCTTTCTGTCGATGCAAATCAATGTCTTTCACAAGAAATAGAACGAATTGATAATTCGCAAGGACCAAAATATTCGATGAAAGTTTTAGGTGGTTTTAAAGATTTGGAAAGCTTTTATGATTTCGATACGAATTCAAAAATAATCATGAGAGAAATGGATTCCAAATTGTATAATATCTCTGATTCCATTGCAACTTATAAATGGAGTATTACGCGAGAATCCAAAAAAATAAAAGGTTATGATGTACGAAAAGCAGTAGCTGTTGACGCTAATTTCAACATAGAAGCGTGGTATGTTCCTTCGATAAAATCAAAATGTGGACCAGATGAATACAATGGTTTGCCAGGATTATTATTAGAACTGAAGAAAACTTCTTTGAAAGATGAAAATCAGTATACAACTTATAAGTTAGAATCAATTTCGATTGACGATAAGCTGAAACTACAAAAACCAACGAAAGGAAAAGTAATTTCGACACCAGAATTTGATAAAATTGAGAAAGAATATTATCAAAAAATACAAGAAAATATCAACAAAAAAACAGGAGTTGATAAAGATGATTAACAAAAAAACGGCTCAATTTTGAGCCGTTTTTTTGTTATTTTGATTCAATAATCGTAAACTTACTTATTAAGAAATTCATCAATTTCAGTGTGGTTATTCAACCAATCTTTTGCCATTTCGAATGCAGATAAATTTTTGCTTAATTCTAGTGGGTGTTCTTTAAGTAATTTTAAAAATTGTTGATTAATCAAATCAATTGTGTAGCGTTCCGCTTGATTAAGCTGTTGTTTTTCTCGGTTTGATGCGTAATAATTATTTTCATTAATAAAATTGAAATAATCATTGACCAATTCCCAAAGTTCAGGAATTCCTTTTCCGATTAATCCAGAACCGATAATTGATTTTCTTTTCCATTGAGAAGATTTGGTTGGTAAAAATTGCAATGAACGAACAATATCCAATTTTGCATCTTTCACTAATTTTTCTTGAAACGAATCTGATTTATTGACAAAAATTAAATCAGCCATTTCCATAATTCCTCGTTTTATTCCTTGTAAATCATCTCCAGAACCCGGAAGTTGAAGAAATAAGAAGAGATCTGAAATTTCATTTACTAAGGTTTCAGATTGTCCAACACCGACAGTTTCAATCAAAATATTTTCAAACCCTGCTGCTTCGCATAATAAAATTGCTTCATATGTACGTGAGGTAACACCACCTAAAGAACCGTTAGAAGCGCTTGGACGTATATAAGCATTCTCTTCTCGCGATAAGTCCTCCATGCGTGTTTTGTCGCCTAAAATACTTCCTTTTGAAAGGGAACTACTTGGATCAATTGCTAAAATCGCTACTTTTTCACCTTTACTTAGAATATATTTCCCCAAAGATTCGATAAAAGTACTTTTACCAACACCGGGAATTCCTGTAATGGCAATTCTTTTTGAAGTTTTGGAAACAGGTAATAAACTAATGATATGTTGCGCTAATTTCAAATCGTCTAAACGATTGCTTTCGGCTAGTGTAATAGCTCTTGATAAGGCAAAACGATCGCCTTCTTTTATTTTTTGAGCAAGTATTTCGGGGTCAATTTTTCGCATAAGACACAATCTTAGATTAAAGATAAAGTCTTAATTAAGAATAAAAAAATACAATCGAAATTTGTGAATGTATTTTATATAGCTCTTGCATTGATTGGTATAAAAAATAAAACAAATATAATTGTTTATATATTTTAAATTCAATTATATAAACTTCATTAATTCGTAATTATGAATTTTTTTGTTCCTCTTTAATTCTTTTTATAAAAGCAGAAGGAGATTCATTCATGATTTGAGTAAAAGTTGTTGTAAAAGTACTATGAGAAGCAAATCCGCAATCACTTGCTAAATAGCTTACTTTCGTGTTAATGTATTTCGGCTCATTTTGAAGTCGATTGACGATATAATTTACTCTCAATTCATTCAAATAAGAATTAAATTGCTTTTGACGATGAGTTTTAATGATTTCAGAAAGATATTTTGTATTCGTTTCAAATTGTTTTGATAATGAAGCAAGGTTAATATCTTTCTTAGTAAAGCCTTTATTCTTCTCAAATAACTCTAATTTTCGAAGTAAGTCATTCTCGGTTTTAGATGAAATGCTAAGGTTATTCGTTGGTTTTTCTTCAATCATAACCTCTGTTGGTGGAGTTGGAGAAATGATTTTATTTGTAACCTCTTCTTTGATTGGTTCAGAAGGAATTTCTTTAATCTCTTTTACAGAACTTATTTCTTCGACAGAAATCTCAGTTGATTGTTTAGTTTTTTTGGAAACAAAGTAAATAATTAATCCTAAGATAATTATCGCTGAAATTAATAATAAAATGATTAACCAAGTTTCCATTTTTTGTAAAATTTATATTCCGAATTAATAAAATAAAACCAATTGATAATCATTAAAATAATTGATTTTCAATGATTATACTATTTGTAAAAATACTCCGAAATTTTGAAATAAAAAAGGCTAACTTTTAAGAGTTAGCCTTTTTTTTGAAATTCATCTTTGCTTGGAGAACAACCACAGCCTTTTGAGCATCCGCCTCCTTTTGAACTAAATGAGTTTCTAATTAATTTTACAACATACCAAACTGCAAATCCGAAAAGGAAAGCGATAAAAATATATTGTATCCAAATATTGTCCATACTATTATTTTAAAAAATGATATGCAATAAATGCAACTACATATGCCAAACCTGTCATAAACCCTGTCTGAATCAATGTCCATTTCCAAGAATTTGTTTCGCGTTTTACGATCGCAATTGTACTCATACATTGCATTGCGAATGCATAAAATAACAACAATGAAACTCCTGTAGCGAGGTTATATGCTGGTTCTCCTGTGTTTTGGTTGATCTCATTTTTCATACGATGAAGTAAACGATCTTTTTGACCATTGTCCTCTACATCAACTTCTCCTAAACTGTAAACCGTTGACATTGTTCCGACAAAAACTTCACGCGCAGCGAATGACGAAATCAAACCAATTCCCATCTTCCAATCGTATCCTAATGGCTCTACAACTGGCTCTATAACTGAACCTAATCTACCCAAATAAGAATGTTCTAATTTATAAGAAGCAATTTCATTTGCTAAATCTTCTTCATTCATTTTTGGATGATGAGCAGTTACAATTTCTTCTGCATTTCTGAATTGTTCTCCAGGTCCGAAAGTTCCTAAAACCCAAAGAATAATCGAAATTGCAAATATGATTTTACCCGCATCAACTAAAAATCCTAACGTTTTTTCCCAAACATTAATTCCAACATTTTTCCAATCAGGAAGTTTGTACGTTGGCATTTCTAAAATTAGGTAACTTTTATGTTTTGCTTTAATGATTAAATCCAATAAAATAGCACTTCCTAATGCGCCTAAAACACCTAAAATGTACATCACAAATAACGCCAAAGCTTGGTAACTTAATCCAAAAATATGTTCGTCGGGAATTACTAAAGCAATTAAAACGATGTAAATTGGTAAACGAGCCGAACACGTCATAAAAGGCGTTACAAGTATCGTTAATAGACGCTCTTTGTCATTTTCGATATTACGTGCAGACATGATTGCAGGAACGGCACAGGCAACTCCAGAAATTAACGGAACAACACTTTTTCCGCTTAATCCAAATGGTTTTAACCATCTGTCCATTAAATAAACCACGCGGCTCATGTAGCCCGTTTCTTCCATTATTGAAATGAATAAAAACAAAATGGCAATTTGCGGAACGAAAACGGCAATCCCTTCTATACCTGGGATTATTGCACCTCCAATGATTTCGTTGATAGGTCCTTCAGGTATTAAACTAATTGCTTTTTCGTCGATCCAACCAAATAAATCTTCGACCATTGTCATTAATGGTGCAGACCACGCATAAACAGCTTGAAAGATTAATAATAAAATTCCTAAAAAGATGATGTATCCAAAAACTGGATGAATCAATGTTTTATCAATTTTATCGGTTAAGGTTTCATTTCCGTCAAAATTATATGAAATAATATCGTTTAATTTTTCCTCTAAAATTTTATTTCGATCTAAGGCTTCTTTGACTTGTAATCGTTTCGAAACAATAGAATTTTCTTTTTTAATTGTATCTAATTTACTTAGATTTTCTTTCGATTCGAACGGAACTTCTTTCTGTGAAAGATATTGCCAAGCTAAATAATCAGATTTAAGATTAAATTCATTCTTGATTTTTTCTACAATAGAAAGATACTCTTTCGGAATTTCGTAATGACGATTATATGGAGTTGCGTCTTTTGTAAAAGCTTCTACTAATTCATCAATTCCTTCGCTTGTACGCGCGTTTGTTAAGTATATTTTTGTTTGAAGAAAATCTTCTAACTTTTTCAAATCAATATTAAGTCCCTTGCTTTTGATTTCATCTTTCATATTGATGACAAAAATTGCAGGAACGTCTAAATCTCGAACTTGTTGATACAACAAAATCGATCGTTTTAGATTAGATGGCTCACCAATAACAACTGCTAAATTTGGGTAATGACTATTGGTTTTGTCTCCTAAAGTTTTGAATACAATTTCTTCATCCAAAGAACTTGGATAAATTGTATACGTTCCGGGAAAATCTGTAATTTGGAATTTATTTCCATTTCGTTCTATTTTACCTTCGCGCTTTTCTACCGTCACACCAGGATAATTCCCAACTTTTTGACGAAGATTTGTTAATTTATTAAATAACGAAGTTTTACCAACATTTGGGTTACCAATTAAGGCAATTTTATAATAATTCATTATTTTTTTGTTATCAAAATTTTATCGGCTTCGTTTCTTCTTAAAGCTAAAACAGACTTATTAGAGATGATACTGATGCAAATAGGACCACCAAATGGAGCCTTATTTTTTACCAATAAACTTGTTCCAGGAATAAAGCCCATTTCATAAAACTTTGCAGGAATATCTTCGGTACTAAACCCTGTTACAACTGCTTGTTCGCCAATTTTTAAATCTTTTAAAGAATAATTTTCAATCATTTCTACCAATCTATCTATGAATTATCTCAAAGGCAAAGATACTTATTTTTAATTAATCCAAATAGAAGATATGTCATAGTTTTTTTATCTTTCTAATTAAATTTCAATGAATTCAAGTATCTAAATTCAAAATTTTGATTATCTTTGCACTCAATTTTCATTTATAAACATTAATTTATGTACGCAATTGTAGAGATAGCAGGGCTTCAATACAAAGTTGAAAAAGACCAACAATTGTTTGTAAACCGTTTAGCTGGTGAAGCAGGTGACGAAGTAAAATTCGACCGTGTTTTATTAACAGATAACGGAGCAATCACTGTCGGCGCCCCAGTTATAGACGGAGTTACCGTAGTAGCTAAAATCGTTGAACACGTGAAAGGAGACAAAGTAATCGTTTTCAAAAAGAAAAGAAGAAAAGGTTACCAAAAGTCTAACGGTCATCGTCAACAATTCACTAAAATTGAAGTAGCTTCAATCGGTTAAGATTGAGCTGAGATTAATTATTAACTCTTAAAAACAAAACGAAATGGCACATAAGAAAGGGGTCGGAAGTTCGAAAAATGGTCGTGAATCACATTCGAAACGTTTAGGTGTTAAAATTTTTGGTGGACAAGCAGCAATCGCTGGTAACATTATTGTTCGTCAAAGAGGTACTCAACATCATCCTGGTGATAATGTAGGAATCGGTAAAGATCACACATTATTCGCTTTAATTGACGGAAAAGTAGTTTTCACTAAAAAACGTAACGATAGATCTTACGTTTCAGTTGAACCATTATCTTAATTGATAATTCGACAGCGAAAATGCTAACAATATAAAAGCTCGAACTTATTACTTCGAGCTTTTTTTATGATTTTTATTCTTCTAAGTCTACAGCTCCTTTAGAGTATACTTCATCAGAATTTAAGTTTATGTTGAATCCTTTTTCAATTAACTTATCTCGAATTAATTTCCTTTTTCCCCAAGGATCAATAGATTGGATAATTCCTTTTTTATCAAAATAAAATGAATAATACAATGGATTACTCGTACCATGTTTACATTGGAAGGTATTTTCGTTTAAATTTAATTTCTTAGAATTTATTGGTTTTAAAAATTTATACCTTTTAAAATTAATGTCAGCAGAATCTATAATAGCAATTGTATAGTTTTTATACTCATATTGTTGAGTTTTCTCATTTGTGTTACAAGATCCTAAGTATGCCATAAAAGTAATTCCAACTCCAAATTCAGCATTATTAAAAAAAACTTTTCTATCAGGACTTTTTAATTTATCAAAATGTCCCGTCCTGAAATAGC
>NZ_DDBA01000072.1:0-15746 GCF_002333005.1 Empedobacter sp. UBA2044 | reverse complement strand
TAACTTTTTGGGGGCAGTGTAACTTCGAGGTTTTTTTATTTTATAAACTCCCAAGCTCTAATTTCGGCCCAAGAATGTTTATTGTTTTCTAATGGAAAACCACAATGTCCACCATATTTTGGCATTTCGAAAGTGCAAAATGTATGATTTTTAAAACGTTCGATAGGATAACAATCTTTCCCTAAAAAAGGATCATTTGCAGCGTTGACAATCAAACATGGTGTTTTGATATGATCTAAAACAGTTGCAGGCGAAGCTTTGTGATAGTAATCTTCTTTGCTGCTATAACCATGCATTGGTGCAGTAAAATAATCATCAATTTCATCAAATGTTTTGATCTTATCAATCATTTTTTCATTCAGAACTCCTGGAAATTGTTTTGCTTTTACTTTAAATTTTGGAACTAAAGTGCGTTTGAAATTTTTAAAATAAATTGTATTCGGAAATATTTTCAATGTGTCAGCACATGATTTTAGAGAAATTGGTGCAGAAAAAACAACAGCAGATTTTATCTTGTTCGAAACTTCATAACCTCCAAGATAATTCAAAACCAAAGCACCACCCATCGAATAGCCAATCAAATAAACTTCTTGATAATTTTCTTTCAACGCTTTTTCTACAACTCTGTGTACATCATCAATTGATCCATGATGATACAAACGACAAGTGTCATTCATTTCGCCTCCACAAGAGCGATGATTCCAAGCCAGAATATTAAATCCTTTATCATAAAAATAATCTGAACACGAATTAAGATACGTTCGTTTCGAATCGCCTTCTAATCCGTGAAAAAGTATAACTAATTTGTCTTTATTTTCTTGAAATCGCCAATCCAAATTCAGAAAATCGCCATCATCGGTTTCCATTTTTTCTCTTGTGTAATCTGGAACAGGATATTTCTTGAATTTCGCTGGAATAATAGTAGAAAGATGCGCATTTCGATTGATGAAATTAGGTGTAGGGTAAGTAGAATGTTCGATGTAAGGCATTTAAAATATTTTTACGTCAACTAAAAAATCCTTTTTAATTTCTTCATTTATATTAGCTAGAATCTTTGATTTTCCCATCAATAATTCTTGTCGCATCGCAGGAGAATTAATTTTTACATACAAAACTCTTTGTCTTACTTCAACTCGGTCCGTATATTTCTCGAAAAATTTTCCCATTACCGTTTGCCAAGCCTCTTCTGCTTTGACTTCCCAAATCAATTCTTCTTTTCCACTTTGTTTAATGAAATGCTCCAAAGCTTGACCAAGCGTTTGCTGATTACTTCTTTTTTCGTACTTTTTCATAAACGGAAAACTTTACTTTCAGAATTAATTTGTTTAATGATTTGCTCTGTTCTTTCGGGATGTGTATCGGTAATAAAGATTTGTCCAAAACGTTCTTCGTTCACTAATTTAATCAGTTGTGTTACACGGTGTTCATCCAATTTGTCAAAAATATCGTCCAATAATAATAATGGAGTGATGTTTAATGAAGATTTGATAACTTCTAATTGGGCTAATTTCAATGCAATTAAATACGATTTTTGTTGACCTTGCGAACCAAATTTCTTGATTGGATAATTGGTAATCGTAAACAATAAATCATCTTTATGTATTCCGGCTGTCGAATATTGCGTCGAACGATCTTTGTACAAAGCTTTTTTCAGAACCGTTTCAAAAGGTGCATCATTTAATTGCGAAACATATTCGATGTTCACTTTTTCTCGACCTTCTGAAATTTCATTGTAATATTTTAGGAAAGCTTCCAAAAAAGTTTGAATAAATTCTTTTCGAACTTCATGTATTTTCTTTCCTAAATGAATCAATTCTTCATCATAAATTTCCAAAGAAGTTGAATCAAATGTATTATTTGCAGCAAAGTATTTTAGCAAGGCATTTCGTTGAACTAAAACCTTGTTGTATCGCATCAAATCAGCTAAATATTGCTTATTCGATTGCGAAATAATATTATCCAAAAATTTGCGTCGAACTTCACTTCCTTCTTTGATTAAATCACTGTCATAAGGTGAAATCATCACTAAAGGATATTGACCAATATGATCAGAAATACGATCATACGATTTAGAATTTCGTTTTAATTGTTTGGGCTGACCAGAACGAACCAAGCAAAAAATCACATCAGCAGATTCATTTCGATCAAAAGTACCTTCTAATGTAAAAAAATCACAATCAAACTGAATATTCATCGCATCCGAATGATTCAGATACGATTTACTTAAAGCCAAATAGTGAATAGCATCCAAAATATTGGTTTTGCCTTTTCCATTTTGTCCTACAAAAGCATTAATTTTTGGTGAAAATTCGAAATTATTTTCATCAAAATTCTTGAATTGTCGCGCTTTAAGTTCTTTCAAATACATAAAAGCAAAATTACGATATTAATTAAGATTTATAAGATTGATTTGTGTAGTGATTGTCAAGCTGAATTTATTTCAGCTTCTCATCCTCTTTTTAATTTTGTATAGAATTATCATTCAGAGCTTGTTTCAGAATCTTTCTGCAGCATAATTTATTTTTTAATAACGTGATGTGAACCTGAAACGAGTTCAGGTTGACTTTATGAATTTTAATTAAATTCTTTCTAAAACAATGATTTTGAAACAAAATGTCGTGTTAAAAATCAAAATGATGTATTTTTGCATCTTTATAAGTAAGATTTAGAAAAATGGCAATTCAAAAACCATCGATTCCCAAAGGGACAAGAGATTTCTCGCCTTTAGAAGTGAATCGTCGTCAATATATTATCAATACGATTAAGAAACAATTCGTGTTATTCGGATTTTCTCCAATCGAAACACCTTCATTTGAGAATTTATCAACTTTAACAGGTAAATATGGAGAAGAAGGAGATCGATTAATTTTCAAGATTTTAAATTCTGGAGATTATTTAGCAAAAGTTGATGAGCAATTGTTAACAGATAGAAATAGTCAAAAAGTAATTGCGCAAATTTCTGAAAAAGCGTTGCGCTACGATTTAACTGTGCCTTTCGCACGTTATGTGGTGCAACATCAAAATGAAATTACATTTCCTTTCAAACGTTACCAAATTCAACCAGTTTGGCGTGCCGATCGTCCTCAAAAAGGTCGTTTCCGTGAGTTTTTTCAATGTGATGCAGATGTTGTAGGTTCGGATTCGTTATTACAAGAAGTTGATTTTGTACAATTGTATGATTCGGTTTTTACAGAATTAAAAACGCCAGTTGAAATTCATATCAACAATCGTAAAATTTTATCAGGTTTAGCAGAAGTAGCAGATATTTCGGCTCAATTGATTGATTTT
The DNA here is from genome assembly GCF_002333005.1 of Empedobacter sp. UBA2044. NCBI lineage: Bacteria > Pseudomonadati > Bacteroidota > Flavobacteriia > Flavobacteriales > Weeksellaceae > Empedobacter > Empedobacter sp. UBA2044. The sequence goes on along the minus strand of NZ_DDBA01000072.1, from coordinate 12,458 downwards.
ACAGTGGCTTTAGATAAGTTGGATAAAATTGGTGAAGAAGCGGTAAAAGAAGAAATGCGTGGAAAAGGAATTTCTGATTCTGCCATCGAAATTTTATCACCTTTATTCTCAATGAACGGTGATTATAAAACTCAATTTGCACAATTAAAAGAAATTTTAAAATCTTCGGAAACTGGATTAAAAGGAATTGAAGAATTAGAATTTGTTTTTGAAAATACAACAAATATTGGTTTACAATCGGCTGAATTAGTTTTGAACTTGACATTAGCACGTGGTTTAGATTATTATACTGGAGCTATTTTCGAAGTGAAAGCGAAAATCGGAGAATTCTCTTCATCTATTGGTGGAGGAGGTCGCTACGATGATTTGACAGGAATTTTTGGATTGAAAGATATTTCTGGAGTAGGAATTTCTTTTGGATTAGATCGTACATATTTAGTTTTAGAAGAAAATAATTTATTCCCAGCTTTAGAAGATTCAACAAATATCCAAGCATTGTTCATTAATTTCGGAACGAAAGAAGCTGCTGAGGCAATGAAATTGGTAAAACAATTACGTCAAAGTGGAATTAATACAGAGGTTTATCCTGATGATGCAAAAATGAAAAAGCAAATGGGATATGCTGATAAAAAAAGAATTAAGAAAGTAATTCTTTTGGGTGAAAAAGAAATTGCTGAGCAAAAAGCGACAGTAAAAGATATGATTTCGGGAGAACAAACCGAAGTTGCTTTTGCTGATTTGGCTAACGCATTGTCTTAATATGTCTTAATTCAAATCTATTCAATATATTTGCAAACTATTTAATCAAGAATATAAAATGAGTTTATTAACAGTTGGTACAGTTGCCTTTGATAAATTAGAATCTCCTTTCGGGAAAACAGATAAAATCTTAGGTGGTGCCGCTACATATATCGGTATGGCGTCTTCTTTATTGGGCGTGGATACTGCAATCGTTTCAGTTGTTGGTGGAGATTTTCCTCAAGAATACATCGATTTATTAATTTCAAAAGGAATTAATTTAGATGGAATGGAAATCGTAAAAGAAGGAAAAACATTCTTTTGGGAAGGTAAATACCATAATGATTTGAACACACGTGATACGTTAGCCACAGAATTGAATGTTTTAGAAACGTTTAATCCAGTTGTTCCTCAAGATCGTAAATCTCCAGACGTTTTGATGTTAGGAAATTTACATCCATTGGTACAAAAAGGAGTGTTGACACAATTAGATAATCGTCCAGGTTTGGTTGTTTTAGATACAATGAACTTTTGGATGGATTGTGCTTGGAATGAGTTGATGGATGTGATCAAAGATGTTGATGTAATTTCTATTAATGACGAAGAAGCGCGTCAAATGTCAGGTGAATATAGTTTAGTGAAAGCTGCTAAAAAAATCATGACATTCGGACCAAAAACAGTTATCATCAAAAAAGGTGAACATGGAGCTTTATTATTCCAAGAAGAACAAGTTTTCTTTGCACCAGCTTTACCATTAGAAGATGTTTTCGATCCAACAGGAGCAGGAGATACATTTGCAGGAGGTTTCTCCGGATACTTAGCAAAAACAAACGATTTTTCTTTCGATAACATGAAACGTGCAATTGTTTACGGATCTGCATTAGCATCTGTAACATGTGAAAAATTCGGTACTGAATCATTAGGAGATTTAACACGTGATGGTTTAGCTGAACGTTTGAAAGAATTCAAAAAATTAATGGATTTCTCAATTAATTTATAAGAGAATTATTCATCAAAATATTTAAAGCCTTGCATTTGCAAGGCTTTTTTGTTTTATATTAGATTGTAAATTATTTATATGCAGATTATTCTTGAAATAATTTTTATTGCGATTAGTGAACTTATAATAGAAATTTTTGGAATACGAGTTCGATATATTATTTTAAAACTATTTAATCCAAAGTTAAATTTTGAGGAATTTTCTCAAAATGAATCAGGTTGGCATAAATTTTATAATGCAGTAGTAGGTTTGTTAATTCTAATTGGATTAATATTTGGTGTTGCTTTCTTATATTTTAATTAAAATGAAAAACAAAATTATACATCTTCTCATATTGGCATTTTCCTCTTTACTTTCTGGAATAATGATTTCGAAAATGTCATTCATCGGTAAAATAGGAATCACAATTATTTACAACGAATATACGATCCTGAAATCGTGGTGGAAAACAGCCTTGTTATTATTCGCTATACAAGCTGTTATTTTTATCATATTATCCATTTGGAATGAGAAAACAACGAAACGTTTTAAACGTTTGTTATTGCCTCTCATTTTCCTTTTTATGGGAATTATTGGATTAATTTATTGCTATTACGATTTTACTGAAACCTCACATCGTTTATTGAAAAAGACTTTCCATTTCGGATTTTATATTTTTTGGTTTACGTGGTTTGGGAATTGTATATTTTTTATGACAAAAAAATCTCAAAAAGTAGAAGAAATTCCGCAAGAAACAGAAGTGTATTAAAATAAAAAGCTCATCAAATTTTGATGAGCTTTTGCTTTTGTGACCGAGACAGGATTCAAACCTGTAACCTCTTGAGCCGTAATCAAGTGCGCTATTCAGTTGCGCCACTCGGCCATTCCGGATAAGAAACTATTGTTCTTATTTTGGACTGCAAATATAAAGACTATTTTTGAATCTGCAAATATTTTTTTAAATAAAATTATCCTCGATCTCTATCGCTTATGAGCATCATCATAAAACTCAAAACAAAAAGTGTATCATTTTCGGATGATTGATATTGATTTAATTTAAATTTTCGTCCAAAGAATGAAGGTTCTTTTGATACTTCCATCATTTCTCTTCCTTGTAAATCAGTTAAAACATATTTTGGATTGAAAATATAACCTGAGAAAAATCCTACAACGGGAATTTCTCCAACCATTCCGTCCATCATACGCGTAAAACCACTACGTTCGTTGATTGTAAATAAATGATTATCATTTGCGTCGTAAATATGAAAAGTCGCTTTCCAAAAGGATTTGAAAGTTTTTCGTTTTGCTTTACCAACAACATTTCCGTTCGCATCTGTAATGGTAAAAGTTTGTTGAAAATCGATGATTTTATTCGAACGAAGTTGAAAAAGTTCTTCTTTTTTCGATGAATCACGGTAGATTTTAATCACATCTCGCCACGAAAGAATTTTTTCGCGTACATAAAACACAGGTTGATTATTAGCATCTGTTACAGAAAAATCATTGGAAAAAGTTGCAATATAAAACTTTATATCAAGCGGAAATTTTAGGTTGTTTAAATTCATAAGTATTGAGTAATTTTTATCAAAAATAGATTTTTTTCTGACATAAAAAAAGGTTCAGAATTTCTGAACCTTAAGTTTATAAATAATTTCTTACTTCATCTAAATGTGTAATTGTAGGAACATCATCCATCGAAAAATTATCATCTAATCGATCAAAGAAAATCGCTGACATTCCGAAAGCTTTTGCGCCAACAGCATCCGCAATCCAATCGTCACCAATGTAAATTGATTCATCTTTTTTAGCACCAGATTTTTCCATTGCCAAAGAAAAAATACGAGGATCAGGTTTCAAGATTTTGATTTCGTCTGCATAAGTCACCGTATCAAAAAAACCATTTAATTCTGATGTTTCAATTTTACGTTTCGAAACTTCGATAAATCCATTTGTGATAATGTGTAATTGATATTTTGGTTTCAAATAATCCAACAATTCCATTGCTCCATCCACCACTTCATTGTAATTGGTAATCGTTTCCATGTATTCATCTTCAAAAATCTTTGCTAGAGCATCATTATCAATCCCAAGATTATCAAAAGCTTCTTTGAAACGACGAGCACGTAATTCTTCTTTTGTAATTTTTTTGTCACGAATCAAAGCCCAAAGACCTTCGTTGCTATCGTGATAAAATGGATGAAATTCCTCGAATGTAAAACCATATCTATTTTCTACATCATACTTTTTGTAAAGCTCATCTAGCGCGAATTTTGCATTTTTTCTGAAATCCCAAAGTGTGTTATCAAGATCGAAAAAAACGTGTTTTATTGTGTTCATAAATGCAAAGCTAAGGATTTTATGTAGATTTGCTGATGAAGAAAATATCAATTGAAAGCGAAGTTAGAAAAATTTAAAACGAAGAATGCCAAAGGTGTTTTGTCTTTGTTGGTAGGTAACACAATTACGCAAGTGATTATGTTTATTGGCGGAATTATTTTGGCTCGAATTTATGGTCCAGAAGCATCGGGAACTTACAATGCTTTTTTGAGTTTTGTGGCCATTCTTTCTATTTTGACAACATTTCGTTTAGAGAATATTTTCGTGATTTCGAAATCATCGAAAGCGATTAGAAATTTGTTTACAACCTTATTATTAGTGAGTAGTATTGTAACGATTTTATTCTTTTTGGGTTATGCTATTTTAGAAAAAATTTTCACATTCAAAACCTCCTTATTTATTGTTTTCTTAAGTTGTGTTGCAGGGGTATTTACAGCTTGGAACAATGTACAAAATACGTTGTTTACAAAGTATAAATTATTCAAAAGTATTTCGACTGGATTTGTGATTAATGCGTTGTTTTCGGTTTTTTTTCAGTTCATTTTTTATTGGATAGGCTACAAAGAAACAGGATTGATTTATGGAACAATTTTCGGAACTATTTTGTCTTGTGCATATTATTTTTCAATTACAAAAGGACGATTTTCTTCCATTGACTTTGGGTTGGCTAAACGAACAATTTCTAAGAACAAAGAAATCATAAAATATACATTACCCTCAGAATCGTTGAATGCAATTGCTAACAATTTATTGCCAATTATGATCGCGATTTATTTCTTGAAAGAAGATGTAGCTTTTGTGGGAAATTCAGCTAAAGTTTTGGTTGTTCCTTTGACGTTGCTTTCCAATTCGATGTCGAAAGTTTTCTTTCAGAAATCTGCTGCAATGATTGATCATCGTTCACATCAATTATATGATTTATCGAAAAAAGTGGTGCTGTACAATGTTGGAGCAATTGCTGTTTTTCTTTTGTTGATGAATTGTATCGGAATTTTTATTCTCGAGTGGATGCTTGGACCAGAATGGCGAGGTCTGCATATTATGACGTGGATACTTTCATTTTGGATTTTGTGTCGTTCTGCAATGAATCCTATTCAGCAAATAGTTGTGGTTATCAAGAAAAATCATTACGCACTATACTTCAATATTTATTTGGTTTTCGTCACATTGATTACTTGTGTGATTGGCGGACTAAATAAAAACATACTTTTGACGTTATCTCTATATTCTTTCTTTGCAGGAATGGGCTATTTGGTTCAACTTTACTTTGTAATGAAAGAACTGAAACGTTATAAAAAGTTAGGTGAATAATTCGAGAAAAAATATTTTAGCTTTAGCATCTTGGTATCCGAGTAGAATTTTTTTAGATAATGGAGATTTTATTCAGCGCCATTTACGTTCTATCTCTACTTTAAATAATGTGACGCTTGTTCATGCAGTAAAAGATGAAAATTTAAAATCTAATTTTGAAATAGATGATTCTATCAACCAAAATGTAAGGGAAATAATTGTTTATTTTAAACCATCTTTTTTTCGTCCGTTTAATTTAATCAAACAATTTATAGCTTTTCTGAAAGGAGTTTCTTTGGTTAATAATTTTGATATAATTCATCTCAATGTTGTTTATCCAGCTGGTTTAGTTGCTTTGTTTTTGAAAAATAAATACAAAAAACCAATAGTTTTAACAGAGCATTGGACAGGATTTTCTCCAGAACGTTTTATTTCATTTCCATTTTACAAGAAGTTTTTAATTAAAAAAATACTTAGAAAGGTAGATGTTTTAACGCCTGTTTCAAATGATTTAGCACAGAAAATACTTAAAATTTATCCTATAACAATTGTAAAAATTATTCCAAATGTTGTGGATGTAGAATTGTTTTCGGTAAAAGAAGATTGTAAAATAAAAAGAATAACTTTTTTACATCTTTCGCATTTAGAAAATGAACATAAAAATATTTTAGGAATGTTGAATGTTGTTAAAAAGTTAGTTGATAATGGCTATGATTTTGAATTTCAGATTGGAGGAAATGGAGATTTAACTTTGATTAATAATTTTGTTGAAGAAAATAATTTGTCTGCTTTTGTAAAATCTTTTGGGCGATTACAACATTTTGAAGTGAATCAAAAGATGAAAAATGTGAATTGTTTTGTACTTTTTAGTAATTATGAAAATCAACCTTGTGTACAAATAGAAGCTTTTGCTTCGGGAATTCCTGTTATCGCAAGTGATGTTGGTGGAATTAAAGAATTTATGCCAAATAATTTTGGATTTATTGTGAATAAAAATGATGAATCAGCACTTTATAAAGCAATGGTTGAGGTGATAGAAGGTTATGAATTTGCAACACCAAAGGAATTAAATAATTATGTTTTGAATAATTTTTCTAAGGAAGAAATTGCTCAACAATTTGATGATGTCTACACGAAAGTTTTAGAATGAAAGATTTAATCAAATTCATACAATCCTTTTTACAAAACAATGGTTTTTACGTTTTTTTATCTTTTGTGGTAGAAAAATTAGTGATGTTGATTAATACCATTTTCATTGTAAAAATGATTCCTCAAGATGAATTTGGTCGTATAACACTTATCGCATTTATCATTGGGTTTGTTACGCCATGGAATGGATTAGGTTCATTACAGGTTTTGATGAAATTTGGTGCTGGTGAAGAAAATGAACAAACACGTAAAGACCTAAGTCGAAAATTATTTAGAAATGGTGTTATTAATCAGCTTATTTTATGTAGTCTTTTTATTGTAATTGCTAATTTTTATGCCATAAAATTTGATCATTTATTGTGGATTATTCTCTTGTTTTCTGTTCGTCTTTTGGGCTTATTTTTCCAATCACATCTTACAATTGATTATCGTATAAATGGTTTTAATAAAAAGTTTGCTTCATTAAATATATTGATTAACTGTTTGGGACTGATTTTTACATTTTTCTTAACCATCAACTTTGGAGCAATTGGTTATATGATTTCGCTGGCGATTACACCTTTTATTAGTTTATTTTTCTATTCTAAAACAATTTTACAACAATCAATAAGTGGTTTAAGTGAAATGAATTGGAAAATGATGTGGAAATATGGAAGAATGGAATCTTTGGCTTATTTCGCTTCAGAGTTATTGTTTTCGATTGATATTGGAATGATTGCGATTTTTATGACAGATAAAGATATTGCTTTGTATAAAGTTGCGATTCTTTTGCCTATGAATTTATTATTTATTCCGACTATATTATTTCAAACCGATTTTCCTCGAATTATTAAAAATAGTCAGAACAAGGATTTTCTGAAATTTTATATAAAAAATTATTATAAGCTATTCATTCCTATAGGAATTAGTATTCTTTTAGGAAGTTATTTTCTTAGAGATTTTATAATCGAGTTATTTTTCAATAAAAGTTATTTAACTGGTGGTACAGTTTTTTTTATTGCAACAATAGCAGTTGTTTTAGCAATGTTGTTTAGAGTATTATACATTAACTTGAATAGTACAATAGGAAGATCAGATTGGAATGTAAGAGTATCAATCCTCTCAATTGTTTGTTTAGTTATTTTTGATGCGCTATTAATTCCTTTTTATGGAATAGAAGGAGCAGCTTTAGGTATGTTAATAACTTTCTTAATTTCTGGATTATACGCATATTATTTGTTTAATAAGTATTTAAAAAATATTTAAAAATGTCATTATCAAAAAAAATATCAAAATTTATAAATGGATTTTTTCAAATTTGTAAGAATCCTTGGTTATTAAATATTATCATTGACCAAAATGAAAATTGGGAAAAGAAAACGCCAAATCATTATAAGAAAGGACTAAATCAAGTTTCTTTAGATCAATTATTTCCAAATTTTGACGGAAAATTAGATACAGTTGCTTTTTTAGATGGCGGTTCTTTGATTACAGATTTATTACTGCTGAAAAATGCGTGTAAAGAATTTGAACAATGTAAATATTTCGAAATTGGAACTTGGAGAGGAGAAAGTATTGTTAATTTGATTGATGTTGCTGATGATTTGAATACGTTAGATTTAGATACAAAGGATTATAAAACGTATAACTTTTCACAAGATTATGAAAATGCACATGGTTTTTTTATAAAAGATAAATCTAAAATAAAACAACATTTAGGAGACTCGACTAAATTTGATTTTTCAGGATTGAATAAAAAATTTGATGTAATTTTTATCGATGGAAATCATCGTTTTGATTTTGTAGTTTCGGATACAAAAAATGTTTTTGAACATCTGATTCATGAAAACTCTATCGTTATTTGGCATGATTATGCATTCTCGCCAGAAAAGATACGTTTTGAAATATTGAATGCAATTATAAAAGGAGTTCCTAAACAATTTCATAAAAATCTATATCATGTAGAAAATACAATGTGTGCTATTTATACACCAAAGAATTATGAAGGAAATATTCTTAAACTTTACGATAATCCAAAGAGAATTTTTTCTATAGATTTAAAAATTAATTAATGAGAAACAACATGCTTCTGTAGTAGTTTCTGAATATAAAATTTATAACGATTCTTTTTTATAAAAATTGCTGGGTTAGAAATACAATTATCCATCGGAAGTCGCTGAATATTTGTTGAAATCTCATCGTTTTTTATTCCTGCCGTACCAAATGTAAAATCGGATTTTATAGTATTAAAAAAGTTTATAGAAACTCCATCATCTGTAAAAGGAAAAGAAAAAACTCGATAATCCAAATTAAACTTTTGTTGGATAAAATCTAAACTTTCATTTGTCTCTATAAGTTGTTGTTCAAAAGAAATATCGCGATAATAAGGATGATTCATTGAATGTGCGCCAATTGTAAAGCCTTGATGAATTAATGCTTTAATTTCATTTTCATTCAAATAAATTTCAACATCATTTAGTTTTATTTCTTGTTTTAAAATTAATGAATTAATTTTTTTAAGATCATGAATAGAATAATTTAAAAGTTCTTTTTTAAGGTTATTGTCTGTAATGTTTTCTAAAATGAAAGCAACTTTATACCGATAAAAAACTTCTTGATTGTCAATAAAATTTGGATTGATAAAAAAAGTTGCATCTAAATTTCGTTCTTTTAATATTGGAGCAATTATAGAGTAACATTGTTTCAAACCATCATCAAAACTAAGATGAAAGTAATTTTCTTGAGGAATAGAACCATTTTTTTCGTATAAATCAATTAATTCAATCATAGAAATATTGACATAATTTTTCTGAAAAAAATCTAATTCACGTTGAAATTGATCAATAGATTTTAATGGATATAATTGATCGATATGAATTAATCTTTTATCTGAAACTGTATGGTAAAAAGGAAATATATTTTTTTTGAATAAATTTAATATCATAAAATAGCAGTCTTAACGTTTGTAAGTAATGAATGCAATTAAAACATTTTATAAAAAAATATTTTCCGAAAAGATAAGAATTAATAATAGAAAAAATTTAAAGAAATTGAATGGATTATTTCTGAAAGGAAATAATTTTTATTGTAATTGTTGCGAACAATCTTTTTCTAAGTTTTTGGATAAATCAAACGGTATAGATAACCGAGAAAATGCTGAATGTCCAAATTGTGGTTCATTAGAAAGGACAAGAGTTTTGTTAGAGTTTATAAAAAATGAAACAGATTTATTGGTTAAACCGAATAAATTATTGCATATTGCTCCAGAAGACGCATTGAAAAATATTTTTAAACAGACCGATAATTTACGTTATATCAATGCTGATATTAACATTAATCTTGCTGATGAAGAAATGGATATTACTTCAATAAATTATCCTGATAACACATTTGATTATATAATTTGTTGTCATGTTTTAGGGCATATTCCAAACGAAAAAAAGGCAATTGATGAATTGTTTCGCGTTCTAAAAAAAGGAGGAAAAGCTTTGATTCAAACTCCTATTCATCCAATAAATAATACGTTTGAAAATGCTGAATTTAAGACAGAAGAAGAACGATTAAAAAATTATGGCGAAAAAGATTTATTGAGATTGCATGGACAGGACTTTCAAGAAAGATTAAAACGTGAAAATATAATTGTCGAAAAAATAGATTATCGAAATAAAATTGATCATAATTTAGCAAAGAAACTTTCTGTTGGAAATGGCTATCGTGAATTAATTTTTCTTTGTCAAAAAGTCTAAATTAGAATAGTTTGTATAATGATTTTTTATAGCACCAAAACCTTGCATAAATTTAGCTATAGAAGGAATCATAGAACCTTCGAAATCAAGTGTTAATTCTGAATTAGAAAAGTTTTTGATAATGTAATCTATTATGTAAGCTGATCCAAAATTACTTTTTGAATTCTTATTTCTTGCAAAAGCAAAATTATAAACTCGATTTTTAGAAATCATGATTAGTTGACAACCAATTAAATTTTCTTCTTGATCAAAAATTTCATAAATATTAATAATTTTTTGATTAAATAAACTTTGAATTTTTTCTTGCGAATAGTTTATTAAATTATTTGCGATCAAATATTCATAAGATGAATTTATTTTGAAAAATCGATTTAATTGAGTAACTTTTTCAATGTTATAATTGGATTTTTCTACTTTACGAATTTCATTTTTTCTATTTCTACTGTAATTTGAAAATAAAATTTCATAATCTTGATTCAAATCTAAAATATAATTAACCTTTTTCTGTCCCTTCGGTTCAAACATCTCTGTATTTTCCTCATTAAAAGCATAAGCTCTCACTAAATTTCGATGTAGTTTTTTCTCAAAAAGTTGAAAAGTTTCTTTTGAGAAATTTTCTTGATGAAAAACTCCTAATTGTTGACAATAAATTGGTTGTGTAATAAATTTTATACCAATTTTTTTTGTATATGGCAAAGGCATTATGGCTTCATAATCGTTCAAAACATAACAATCCCAATTGTTTTCAACTAAAGCATCCAAATAAAAAACTTCGGCATAAATGCGGTAATTCACCGATTTGTTGAGACATTCGGTATATTTATTAACATCTAATTTTTTTCGAGAAACTCTTTTTATCATTTAAAAATACTTTCGTAAACTTTTCGCCATTCAGTCCAATCTTCGTTCAAGTTTGATTGGTGGAATAATGTTATAAACGTTCCGTTTGTGGCTTTAATTGTTTGTTTCAATCGTTTTATTTCCTCTAAAGCTTGTTGCGGTGTTAATTTTAAATAATTTTTCAATGTAACATCCATTGCGACAAAAGGATATATTTTTAACAATGTTTGTTGATTTCTTGATAAGTCAAACCATTTGAATGGAGTAGATGTTCCAGCTCTAAAGCCTAATTGATGTGGGAATCCCATGGTGTAATCTTCCAAAATTTCATTTATTAACAATTGTTGATAAGTGTAAGGGAAATTCAATTTAATGAAATGTTGACGTGATTTTTTTATCGGTTGATTGCTAATTTTTTCTAATCGATTAATTTCAATTGTTAATTTATTTTCATCAAAATTAGATTGATAAGAAGGGTGAATTCCAATTTTTGCCCAAGTTGAAATGTTATTTATTAAATTTTTTTGAGCATTATTTTTCCAATGATGATTTTTATCGAAAGTAGAATAATCGCCCAATAACCAAAAGAAAACTGTTTCGATTTGATGTTTTTCAGCTAAAACTTTCAAATAATCAAATGTATCGTAAGGATCTTTTTTTTGCTGATTTAAAATTTTGATTTGATTCTGAAATTCTTTGAAATCACCTTTTAAAATTTTCTTTGAAAGTGAACCAAATTTTATTTTAGGAGAATGATGAAGATATTTCCATGCATAATCTACGTCATGAGTATTAATCTGTTTGAAAACTCTCTGTTTAAAATAAATTTCAGGAAATTTAGACTTTATCTTTTTTTGAATTTCAATACAAATTTCATCTACAATTGGTTTCGAATAATCTAAATCCGAACCTAAAAAACGATTGTGTTTATCAAATTTTTCTGGTTTTGCAATGTATTCTTCATAACGAGAAAGCCAATAAAAACATTTCCCAAATTCGTTTAAAATTGAATAATCAACATTTTCTTGAATGGTAGTTTCCAATAAAATATCATCAACTTTATAATTGATTTCATTTTCTAAAAATTGATTTGAAAAGTTGATTTTTGGTAAAATTGATTGTGAAAACTCATCAAAATCTGTAGTCGTTTTGTAGTCAATTCCAGAAAAATTATGAAAAATAAAATCGAAAATATATTCAATTCGATTCGTTATTTTTTCTGTAAATATGATGATTTTTTGACTCAAAATAGTTTTCAATAAAGCTTAAAGATATCAAATTAGACCATCATCCGCAAATGAATAAAAATCTTTTTGAGAAACAATAATGTGATCTAAAACTTGAATATCTAAAAGAGTGGCACCTTCTTTTATTTTTCGAGTGTCCCGTCCTGAAATAGC
>NZ_DDBA01000077.1:37300-44892 GCF_002333005.1 Empedobacter sp. UBA2044 | reverse complement strand
CAAAATTTTGGACAGTGTCATTTAATTAAATCTATAGTTTCTATTTTATAACCATCATAAAATATTCTATAATTATTTAATTTGTTTTTAATAATCCATTTAACATCATTCAAAACAAAATTATCTTCTAAAGCTCTAATAATATATCTATCATCAATATAAATTTCTAAAAATTTATCATCAAATAGTTTAACATTCGAAATATCCAATGACACTAACTCAAATAATTCATTATTATCAATATTAAAATTTGTAATCTTATTAAATATTTTACATCCAGATACAAATTCTATTATTACTTCAACAATTTTATCATAATAAATTGATTTATTACTAATTGAAAACTTAAACGATAAAATACCCGAATATTCAATTGAATACAAACTTGCATTCAATAATAATTTATTTAGTGTATATTCTATTTCTTCATTCATTATTAAATTAGTTTTCGTTTTTATAATGGTTTAAATGAAATGGTATCACTCCTTTTTTAATCAGTTCGGATTTTATTTTATCTGCGTAATTATTCGCAAACTTTTCCTTTTCCTTTTTCGGAAGATTTACATGAATATCATTTCGTCTCTCCCATTCATCAAATTCTTCATCCTCATGACCTGGTTTTTCTACTTGTTCTAAATAATGCACATAATGACCAAATTCGTGTAGTAATGTTCTATATAACTGTGTATTTCTTGCAAATTCAGGTTCTATTTTAGATGTAAAATATTTATTACTTTCTTCAAATATATGTCCATCATTTTTAAGTATTTCGAATTCTTTTCGTTCATCAACTGATAGCTTTTTACTCCAAATTAATTGTGAATCTTTATCTATAGATTCTAAAATAATAGCAGGAAAATCTTCTTTCTCGAATTCGTATAAATAAACTAATCTTCCCCAAACACTCGAAATAATTTGCTCCTTTCGCTTTGGTTGTCTCAAAACTATAAATTTTAATTCTCCATAATCCTCAACAGGTATATTTGAAATAATTTTTACAATATCATTTATTGAACATGCGTGAACAGAATTTAGTCTTGTATCTTCCACTACAAACACAAATTCATGATTATTAATAATTCTACTCTCTTTTTTATAAGTTGTTAGTTTTTCATAAAAAGATTGGTAACTACCATATGGAGTAGAAATCGTCAACTTATTATTCTTACTAAAACCCTGTTTGGCAGTACCTATATTTCTATTTCTTCTTGAAGGATTAAACAAATTACTTCTTTGTTAATAAAGTTAAACCATTTCACAAAATAAACTACATTTTCCATGTAATACACTAAGCTAACTACCTAATTTACTCAGCAAACTTACTTAAACACTTAGCTGACGACGTTCTGAACCTAGTCAGCTTCCAAATTTACTAAGTTGACGGTCTCTTTTACCAAGCTGGCTTGGTTACGAACCAAGAAAACGAGGTAACCTAACCCCAAATTTGACGTTCCTGACATTGTCAGCTAAGTTCTGGACGTAATCAACTAGGTATAAAACCTCATCAGCTTACTAAAATACAAAGCTAGCTTACTTCGGAACGTAATCAGCTTGCTTCAGAACCACGTCGACTACGTTCGGGACGTGGTCAGCTACGTTTGAAACGTAGTCAAGATCCATTAAAATCGCTCGAATTGACAAATTTTCACATCAACACATTAGCTCATTTTCAAATTATCCTTTCTTCGGCAACTCTTTCAAGAAATTATATCTTTTTTGAACAAAATCCATCATACAATAAAAATGATTCAAACCATTTGTTACCATCAACAATTGAGAACCTAACACAATGTTGTAACGCGCTATTTGATCAAAAGTTGCTTGCGAAATTGCAATATTCGGCGCTTTACATTCCACCATAATAAATGGTTTTTCTTGCTGATAAACGACAATATCTGCACGTTTTCGCATTCCTGTAATATCAATTGCAACTTCCAACGCAATCGCCGAAGTTGAATAACCCAAATCGTTGATTAAATAATTCAGAACGTGTTGCCTAACCCATTCTTCGGGCGTATAGACCAACCATTTTTTTCGAATCAAACAAAAGATATACAATTTATCTTGGGCTTGTTTCAATCTTATTTGGTATTTTTCGGAAAAATTTAATTGTACTAATTCAGTCATTGTATGAGTCCTGTAGAATCTTTGATCAAAGATATAAAAAACAAAAACTATAAACCGATTTACTTCTTGGCGGGCGACGAGCCGTTTTTCATCGATCAGGTAACTGATTTGTTGGAAGCAAATATTTTAACAGAAGAAGAAAAAGGTTTTAACCAAACAATAGTTTATGGACAAGATGTAGAAGTTGGACAATTGATTGGAATGGCGCGTCAATACCCGATGGGTGCAGAAAAATCTGTAGTGATTGTAAAAGAAGCGCAACATCTTAGCCGTTCGATAGATCAGTTGGAAATGTATGCAAATCAAGTACAAGATTCGACGGTTTTAATCATCAATTACAAAGGAAATTCACTTGATAAACGCAAGAAAATCTATAAAGTTCTGAATGAAAAAGGGTATTACCACGAATTCAAAAAGATTTATGAAAGCGAGTTACCTTCTTGGATAGAACAAAAAGTTGCAGCTAATCAATTTAAGATTGAACCAAAAGCAAAGTTTTTGTTGACGGAGTATGTCGGAGCAGATTTATCTCGTTTGAACAATGAATTAGAAAAACTCTTTACAATTGTTGGCGCGGATAAAACTATCACACCAAATCATATTGAGGAACATATTGGGATTAGTAAAGATTATAATGTTTTTGAACTTCGCAATGCAATCGAAACGAAGAACATCGAAAAAGCATTCAAAATCATTAAATATTTCGAGAAAAATCCGAAGGATAATCCGTACGTCGTTTCAATCACAACAATTTTTAATCTGTTTACAAATATCATTCAAATACATGTTACGCCAAATAAATCAAAACAAAATTTGGCAAAAGTATTAGGAATTAATCCCTACTTTGTACAAGGAATGATGACGGCTGCGAGTAATTATCCGCTAAAAAAAGCTACGAGAATTATCTCATTTATTCGTGAATATGATTTGAAAGGAAAAGGTGTTGGAACTACTGGAAATGTGACATCAAGCCAATTATTAATTGAATTAGTGTATAAAATTATGAATCTATAATTTTCATCTATTTATAGAATCGAAAAAAATAAATAAGAAATACTAAATTTGTAAAAAAATAAAACAACACAATGGAAAATAACGTAAGAGATGTTATCATAATAGGATCTGGACCTGCAGGTTATACAGCGGGAATTTATGCTGCACGCGCGAACATGAATCCTTTGATTTTAACTGGTATGGAGCCAGGTGGACAATTAACAACAACAACGGATGTTGAGAATTTCCCAGGTTATCCAGAAGCAGTTACAGGACCAGAATTGATGGCTGATTTACAAAAACAAGCTGAACGTTTTGGAACTGAAATAAAATACGAATATGTAACGGAAGTAACTTTTGGAGAAAAAGAAGGTGATGTACATACTGTAAAATCGAACAATGGAACTTACCAAGCTCGTTCTATTATTATTTCGACAGGTGCAACTGCAAAATATTTAGGTTTAGATGATGAAACTAAATACGCTGGTAGCGGAGTTTCGGCTTGTGCAACTTGCGATGGTTTCTTTTACCGCGGTAAAGATGTTGCGGTAGTTGGTGGTGGTGATACGGCTGCTGAAGAAGCAACTTACTTATCAAAACTTTGTAACAAGGTTTATTTATTGGTTCGTAAAGAGGAAATGCGCGCGTCTAAAGCGATGCAAGATCGTGTTGCAAATACGCATAATTTAGAGGTTTTATATAACCACGAATTAATTGGTTTGGAAGGAAACAATGTTGTTGAAAAAGCGAAAATCATCAACAATGTTACAAACGAAGAAAAAGAATTAATCGTTGATGGAGTTTTTATCGCGATTGGACATAAACCAAATACAGAATTATTCCAAGGGAAATTGGATATGGACGAAACAGGATATTTAATCACGCAAGATCGTTCGTACAAAACAAATGTAGCAGGTGTTTTTGCTGCTGGTGATGTACAAGATTCTGTTTACAGACAAGCTATTACTGCTGCTGGTTCTGGTTGTGCTGCTGCATTAGACGCAGAACGTTATGTTGCAGAATTCTTTGACGAAGTATAATATCGTTTAGCATATATAAGAAAAAACAAAAGCTCAACCAAGGGTTGAGCTTTGTTTTTATTGTCTATATCGTTCGAATTGATGCCAATATTTATCTTTGTAAACTGTAAATGAAATTTCAAAAACATCTTTATATTTTTGTTCGGTTTCATAGAAAATTTTAGATGGTTTTCTAAAATCTTTACACGCAAAATAAATTTCTCTTTCACCTTTGGCAGTTTCTCTTCCTACGTTCAAATAGCCATCCTCATCTTTCAATGTTTCCATTAATTCATCTTCTATTGCATTCAACAATTCATAGTCGCTAGAATTTGGCATTCCATTCGTTTCGCTACCATCATATTTAATGATCAATGTCGCCAACCACGGATGAGAAGGT
The DNA here is from genome assembly GCF_002333005.1 of Empedobacter sp. UBA2044. NCBI lineage: Bacteria > Pseudomonadati > Bacteroidota > Flavobacteriia > Flavobacteriales > Weeksellaceae > Empedobacter > Empedobacter sp. UBA2044. The sequence continues at coordinate 40,353 of NZ_DDBA01000077.1, read as the reverse complement.
TTTGAATCCCAATTCAATAAATTCGTATTGATAACTGCCAATAACATATTTCCGCTTTCTAACTGCGCTTCTAGCATAGAATAACTATCATTTTCAGTTTCGTATCTCGTTGCTTGATATTGCTCGACGAATTCTTTTTCTCGCCAAGTCAAATAATCCTTCAACTTATTCATCGGAATTAGCTCTTGCTCAGCATCATCTTTCGCAATTACAGATAGATTATCAATAATTGTTACGGTATTCAATTCACCTAAATAATTGTCTAAAAAGATATAAACTCCATTCAGAATTTGATTTTTATCTTCTTCTTTATACTCATCAAAAGTAATTACAATATCAATTTCATCAGGATAATTTTCGTGATTAATGGGATAAAAAGATAGTTTATCTTCATCAAAACTATAATCTCCCATATTCAATCCCATATTTCCAGTTGCAGGCTTTAAAGCAGTAAATTTCCAATTCGGTAAATTTGGAGCAGCTGCCACAAGTTCTTCTACAAAAACGATATTTTTAATAATTCCGTCTGGAGTGAAAATTAATTCAGCTGTGTTATCATCAGCCATTCCAGTCAAAAAATAAAGTTCACTTTTAATATGATCCAATTGAGGCGATAATTTATCAAAAAAATTAACTTCAATATTTCGTTGATTTTTTACGGCTTCATAAAACTTTTGTTCATTCTCTTGAAACCATTTCCAGAAAGACTCATAAGAATCAACCTTCTCTTTTTTATTGAAAATATTCTTAAAAAAATTCATAATTGTTTAGTTGTAGTTTAATTTGTAATTAATCAAATATAGAGCTTATTGCTTATCAAATGAATTAATTCTTACTACAATAATCCTACAAGCAAATCTCTAAAGTGACTACAAAACGACTACAGATTTTTTACAAATATGTCAATATATTTCCTCTGGTTTTCAACCAACCTGTAATACTATATCTTGGTCGATTAACGGTTTTTACTTCGTGTGGAATACTTTTACTGTCAAAAACAGCCAAACGACCAGCAAGAGGTAAAATATCTAATTCTTTTTCAGCCTTATTCTCATCTGCCAAATACAAGGTCAATTGTCCGCCAAATTCATCTTTCCATTCTTCATCATTCAAATACAACACAATCGAAAGTGTGCGTCTATCATCATTCTTGAAAGCATCAACGTGTTTTTGATAAAATGTCCCTTCGGGATAAATGGCATAATGAAACTCACTTTCCTCAATGCCCATGTAGCATGTTAGATTGAGATACTCAATAAAATCATTGATTTTTGAGAAAAAAATTTCTTCCGTTTCTGTTTTATTTTCTTCATCAATCCATCTGATTTTATCTCCTCTGATTGATTTTACAATTTGTTCGTTAACCGAACTTCCGACGGCTGCTTGATGAAAATCTTTTTTATTTTCTTTTCGAATTATTGCTTCGCGAAGTTGCTTTGTCTCCTCTGTTGAGAAAAAAAAGTCTGAAATAGAGTATTTTTGATTTGATAAGTCATCAATAATCTTTTCATAAATTGGGTTTAATGTAATATTACTCATTCATTATTATGAAAACTTCAGTAAAAGTATATTTTATTACGAAAAACATAATCATATTTTTGAGTTTTTTTCAAAAAAAAGAACAGAAAAAATCTGTCCTCAAAAAATAGTTTTAATTATCAATTACTTAAACCAGTCAACTTTATTCAACTGATAAATGAAATTTAATTTTGGCTCTTCTCCAAAATATTCAATTTGCTCTTCTTTCACTTTTTTACAACCCAAACGCTCTACTGCAATTTGCGAACGTACATTATCAGCGCCAACATGTAAATAAATTTTGTCAACAAACTGAAAAATATAATCAAACATTAATTTCTTAACAGACGGATTAAAACCTTTTCCCCAACAATTCGTCGAATAAAACGTATAACCAACCAAAATAGATGAATCTTGCTCATCATAATCGTAAAAACGAGAGCTACCAACAACTTGATTTGTCTGTTTATCAATAATCTTGAAAGCACCTTTACTTTGAATTGCACCTTCGAAAAAATTCATAAAAACATCTCTTTTCCAACGATTTTTATTTGGGTGCTGTTCCCAAACTTTCGGGTCTGAAGCAGCTAAATAAAGCGCTTCAAAATCATTATCGTTGAGCGGTTGAAGTTCTACTAAATCATTTTCTAAATTGGGCTGAATATTTATCATTTGTTTCATTTAATACAATACTAATTTACATTTTTCTTATACGATATTCATTAAAAATGATAATTAATTCATTGAAAATTTTTACATAAACTTTCTTAAAATGAAATCAGATAACTAAACTCAAAAAACAATTGGACTTTTATGGGAAGTCTATGAAAAGAAGCAAATTCTAGAAAGATTTCAAAGAACTTAATTAAAATGACAACCGAAGGATATACCCTTAAAGTTATTAAGATTGGACAATTAGAACTCTATAACCACAACAAGTTTCATTCAGAATTTTGTAGACGCTTATATAAAAAGGCTTGAACAATTAACAAAATAAATCTTGAATTTTATTGATTATTATTATACGACTAACTAACTTCACAGAAAAAATATGTTTTTAAATTTTGAAGATAAAGCCAGTCTTATTTCTAAACTAAAAAGTTTAAAAGTAGATCAACAGCCAGAATGGGGAATTATGACACCTCAACACATGGTTGAACATTTGATTGTAACCACTAAAATTTCAAATGGAGGTTTAACAGTACCTTGTCGAATTCCTGCAGAGCAAATACCCCAATACAAATCCTTTTTATTAGAATCTGATCATGAAATGCAAAAGGGGATAAAAGCAAATGGAATGGAAGGTTTACTAGATTTACGTTACCATTCTTTAGAAGCTGCAATAGAAAAATTAGAACAAGAAATTGATAAATTCAATTCATATTTCACAGAAAATCCTGATGCTAAAATTGTCAATCCTGTTTTAAATGATATTGGATACGAAGATTGGAAAACATTTCATAAAAAACATTTTACACATCATTTCAAGCAATTTGGTTTGATATAAAAAATACAATAATCAAAAAAGCTTTCTC
>NZ_DDBA01000077.1:18106-37112 GCF_002333005.1 Empedobacter sp. UBA2044 | reverse complement strand
GAGAAAGCTTTTTTGATTATTAATTAGGAAAACTCATCAAAACTTTTCATCTTTGCCTTTCAATGGGGTGCTAAAAAGCTGAGAATATACCCAAGAACAATTTTGTTCTATACCTGATCCAGATAATGCTGGCGGAGGAATTGATGTTAGCAATAACTTCTATCTCCTCATCAAAACAAATTATGATGAAGGAAATTATTTTACACACAACTTGGCTTGAATGGCTAGGTGTCACATTTTCTATTTTTCAAGTCGTATTGGCGAGATTCAATAATCCAAAAAATTATTTATTTGGAATTGCAGGAATTACATTATCGCTTTTCGTTATGTTCAATTCTAAGCTATATGCCGAGTTCACTCTTAATATTTATTATTTAGTGATGAGCATTTATGGTTGGTTATATTGGCAATTTGGACAACAAAAACACGAAATTGAAATTACGATAACCAACAAAAAAGAATGGGGAGTTGTCTCAGGAATTGTTTTAAGTAGTTTTACCATTTTTTATTTAACACTTACACATATCACCGATTCTGACGTTCCAATTTGGGATTCAATCGTAAGCGCATTTGCATGGGCTGGTATGTGGTTAATGGCAAAACGTAAACTCGAAAATTGGATTTTGTTGAATATTAGTAACATTATTTCAATTCCATTAATGATTCACAAAGATTTGTATTTATATGCTATTTTATCGTTGATTTTATTCTGTGTGGCGATTTCTGGATATTTTAATTGGAGAAAAATTTTGAATGAAAATAATGCTTGATATTCCCAAAATTCAAAAAGAATTATTGAATAAAGAATCCTTTAATCAAGTAGTTCTCGATCATATTTATACTCAAAATTGGTTGAATATTTGGGTTCCGAAACAATACAATGGACTTGGCTTACATTTTTCTGAAGGATTAAAAATTCTTCAATCAGTTGCTAAAATTGACGGAAGTTTAGGTTGGTTTATAACTCTTTGTAGTGGAGCAAATTATTTTTCTCGAAATCTAAAACCCGATATTGCTTATAATTTATTTTCATCACAAAAAACGTGTTTTGGTGGAAGCGGAATGCTTGGTGGAACTGCTGAAAAAGTTGGAGATAAATATATCATAAACGGTTTGTGGCATTATGCAACTGGCGCTCCTTACCTCACTCATTTTACATTAAATGCGAAAATAATCGAAGATGGAAAAGAGAAATTGGATAAAAATGGTGAACCAAAGTTTTTGTCATTTATTTTAAATAAATCTCAAGTTAAATTAATTTCAACTTGGAAATCAATGGGAATGGTTGCTACATCTTCTCATAGTTTTGAAGTAGAAAATGAAATCGTTCATCAAGATTATAGTTTTATTTATAATGAATTTTATAGTGATGATTTGGTCGAAAAAATACCTTTCCGAATTTTTGCTGATTTAACTTTATTGGTAAATTATCTTGGAATGGCAGAACATTTTATCGAAAAAAGTTTAGAGATTATTCAATACCAAAAACAAACTAATTTTGATAATTTCGTTATTAAATCAACTTCGAAAACTATTGAATTTGCTAAAACAATAGAAAATTTATTGACAAATAATTCTCCTATTTCAGAAGAAATCGAAACTGAAATTCATTCATTTGGAATAGAAACTGTTGAGAAAATCACTCAATTTATCATTGAAATTTATCCACAACTTGGAATTAAAGCTTCAAAAATAAATGAAGAAATCAATCAAATTTTCAGAGATTATTTTACCGCAACCCAACACCGAAATTTTAGACAAAATATTCAACTCAAATAGTCTATTTATCTATATTTGCAAAACTTTTGGCTGCGTAATTTAATGGATAGAATATCAGATTCCGGTTCTGACAGTATGAGTTCGAGTCTCATCGTGGCTACAATTTTTAATAATTCCTTCATTATTTATTATTTCTCTTATACATTTGCCAAAATTTTTCAGTTTTGGAAATCGAGATTTTATTCTATTTATGCATGGCAGCTTTTTGCGCTGGCTTCATCGACTCTATTGTTGGTGGTGGTGGATTAATACAAACGCCATTATCACTTGCTTTTTTACCTAATTTACCTGTTTCAACAGTAATCGGAACGCTAAAAATTCCAGCATTTAGTGGAACAGCTTTAGCAACTTCACAATATCTAAAAAAGGTAAAAATAGATTGGAAACTTTTCACGATTATGGCTATATGCGCATTTGTTTCTGCTTTTTTAGGATCACAATTGTTAACGGTTATCAATAATGATTTTATGAAGCCTGTTTTGTTAATCATTTTGATTGTTTTAGCCATTTACACTATTTTCAAGAAAGATTTTGGACAAGCAACCGAGCGTAAAATTCCTTACCACATTGCGATTATCAATGGTTGTATTGTGAGTATTGCAGTTGGTTTTTACGATGGTTTTATTGGTCCTGCAACTGGAACTTTCTTTATTTTGGGATTCGTAACACTTCTTGGTATGGATTTTTTGAAAGCTAATACTAATGCAAAACTGATCAATTTAGCAACTAATTTTGGTTCGATTTGTTTGTTTTTAATCAAAGGGCAAATTATCTGGAAAATAGCTTTACCAATGGCTATTTGCAACGCTTTAGGAGGTTTTATTGGAGCAAAATTAGCCATCAACAAAGGGAATAAATTTATTCGATACATATTTATTTTGGTAATCCTACTCTCAATTTGTAGATTTGGTTATGAAGTAATTTTCAAGTAAATGAAAACCATTTTTTCAATTATTTTTGTTTCTGCATTTATCACTGTTTTTTCTCAAAAGTTTGAGTTAAAAGATTCAGTTTTGATTGAAAATAAAACAATCAAATCAATTGATACTGATCTAAATAATTCGATTTATTTGATTTCAGATACTAGAATTGAAAAAATATTTCAGTCGAAAAAGAACAAAAGTATTGATCTCAAAAATATTATTACTTCAGTTGATGTCAATAATCCACTTCGAGCTTATGTGTATTCAAATTTTAATCAACTCACTATTTTAGACGAAGATTTGAATCCTATTCAGGATATTGTAAAGATTAAATCTAACGATTTTATGCCTGCAGCATTAAAAGTTGTTGACACGCAATTTTGTTGGTTTTATGATTTAATCGGGAATAAAATTGTTTACTATAATTATCAGTTACAAAAACCAATTCTGACATCAAAACAAATTTATTTGAAGTATAATGATCAATCAATCGATAAAATACATGTGTACAAAAATTTGGTGTATTTAAAAGGTCAGAAAACAATTTATGTTTACGATGATTATGGAAATTTCAAATCTAATTTTGAATTTGACACCAATCAGCAACCTTTTTATTTTTATAAAGATGTTATTTTCTATATAAATGACAATAAACTAATATCAAAAAATATTGTTAATCAAAATTTGACGACTTTTATCGATTTAGAAAATGTAAAAAGTTTTGCGTTTAGCGAAAAAAATCTTTATACTTTGGTCGAAAATAAAATTTACACTTATACTATTTTAAATACAAATAATTAATAATAAACTATTTAATCAATTAAAACTAATTACTAATCCTTATTTATTTTTAATTTATAATTGAATAAAAATTCATAAATCAATCGGAATAATTTTTTTCTAAAAAAAGATTTTTCTATGAGTCGCTAGCTTAGATTTTGTTTTGAAAATTAAGCTTTAGTATATTTGCAAACGTTAAAATAATTGGAAAATGCATATCGCCATAGCCGGAAATATTGGAGCAGGTAAAACTACTCTAACAAACCTTTTAGCAAAACAATACAACTGGACAGCTCAGTTTGAAGATGTAGAAATGAATCCGTATTTGGATGATTTTTACAACGACATGGAAAAATGGGCGTTCAATCTTCAGATTTATTTCTTAGGAAGCCGTTTTAATCAAGTAAAAGAGATTAGAGAAAGCGGAAAAGACATTATTCAGGATCGTACAATTTACGAAGATGCGCATATTTTTGCGAGTAACTTGAACGATATGGGATTATTGTCTACAAGAGATTATAACAACTATTTACGTGTTTTTAATTTGATGACAAGTTTTGTAGAAGCACCAGATTTATTGATTTATCTTAAAGCTTCAATTCCTACATTGGTTTCGCAAATTCAGAAACGTGGTCGCGATTACGAAAATTCGATTAGTATTGATTATTTGAATCGTCTAAACGAGAAATACGACAAGTGGATTTCGAATTATAAAGAAGGAAAAGTGTTGGTAATCGACGTGGATAATTTAGATTTTGTTGAAAATAAAGAAGATTTAGGATTCATTTTCAATAAAATAGAAGGAGAAATTAACGGACTTTTTTAGTCAGAAAAAATAAAGTAACTTGCACGGCTTGATTTTAAATTTAATCAGGCCGTTTTTTTGCGTAAAAAATTATGGAAAATAAAAGTATTTTGAAGGGAGTTTTGTTCGTTGCAATGGGCGCTAGCTTCTACGGAATGTTAGCAACATTTGTAAAAATTGCATACGATCAAGGCTATACGACTGCCGAGGTAACAACTTCTCAGTTTGTATTAGGAATTTTGATTTTGGGAATCATCAACTTATTTATGATGAGTAAAAAAGATTTACCAAAGATTGAACAAAAAGATAAAAAAAGGTTGATTCTTGCTGGAACTTCGTTAGGTTTCACAAGTTTATTTTACTATCTAGCGGTACAATATATCAATGTGTCAATCGCAATTGTATTGTTGATGCAAACGGTTTGGATTAGTATTTTGGTTGAGAGTATTTTGGGAAAACAATTTCCTTCTGCCAAAAAATTAATTGCAATGGTTTTGGTATTATTTGGAACTGTTTTGGCAACAAATTTAATCAACCAAGAAGTCGAGTTAAATCCTAAAGGATTGTTTTGGGGATTTTTAGCAGCTTGTTCTTTTACGACTACCATGTTTACATCGAATAGTTTAGCCAATTATTTACCAGCTTATAAAAAAAGTTTGTGGATGCTTTTTGGAGGTTCTATTATTGTGTCTCTATTTTTGTTTTTTAGCCAAATCGGACCTTATTACTTTGATGGTTTAATGAGCTTTTACAACAACTTTTCAAATGATGTAAATGGAATTCATGCATTCAATTTTAGCATTTTTTATACTTGGGGATTACCGTTGGCAATTTTCGGAACTGTCTTACCTCCTATTCTTTTAAACAAAGGTTTTCCGCACACAGGATTAGGTTTGGGAAGTATTGTTTCTTCGTTAGAATTACCCGTTTCAGTAACCATGGCTTTTGTGCTTTTACATGAACAAGTACTCGCAATACAATGGACAGGAATCGCCGTTATTATTTTTGCTATTATTATATCAAATCTGAATTTTAAGAAAAAATAAATTCAAAATGACGAATTCTTATAAGTCAATGAAAATTCAATAACAAAAAAAGCCAACTCTTAATAAGTTGGCTTTGTATTTTGAGTAAAATCTAAATTATTTCACCAAAATTTTATTGGCTAATTGATTTGTTCCATCAATTTTTTCTTGAATTGGTAAACCTAATATCTTCGCAAGCATTGGATAGATTTCTGTATTTGGAAAAACTTTAATCTCTTTACCAGACTTAATATTTGGTCCCCAAGCCATAAAAGTCGCTTTCATTTCTGGCGTTTCTTTTACATAAAAACCATGCGAACCTTTCGGTGCATTTTTGTTTGAGAAATAGTTTGGAGCATGTGCAATCAAAATAATATCTCCAATACGATTGTATCGATCATTCTTTTTATCAAAATGATATTTAGATGGGACATTTGTTGTTTTATACACTTCGAACGTATTATTCTGAACTGCTTTTATTTCTTTGTAAATTGATTCGATATCATTTTTATCTTTTACAAAAAGACTTACATAAGAACCATTTGAAGCAACTTGTACTTTTGATTCATCAATTTTAATTGGCAATTTCAATGGATTTTCATCATCAATTCTTGTCATTCCATGATCAGAAACAAAAACAAAATTCACTTTCAAACCTGTTTTTGCAACCTCATCATTCAATTTCTTGATTGATTGATCTACAAATTGTACAGCTTCCTTTGTTTCAGGTGCATCAGGACCAAAAGAATGCCCTGCGTGATCTACTTCCGGAAAATAAAACGTAATTAAATGTGGACGTTTTTCAGCTGGTAACTCCAACCAATTTACAACTTGCTGAATACGGTAATCAATTGGTGATTTTTCCGAATACTTGTACGAATACGTTGGGAACATACCATTAATAGGCGCTTCCGAACCTGGCCAATAGTAACAAGCAGCTAACATTTTGTTCTGTTCTGCAAGGTTCCAGATTGGCGTTCCTCCGTACCATTTCGGATTGATAACTGCATTTCTATTTCCCAATAAATAACGATCACCAACTTCTCTGTCTAACATATTATTTCCTACCAAACCATGATGAATAGGTGTTAAACCAGTTACAATTGTATAATGATTTGGAAATGTAACAGAAGGAAAAGACGGATACATGGCATCTGCTTTCACTCCATTTTTAGCCAAAGCTAATAGATTTTTAGCTTCATGTTTTTGAGCATAATCATAACGAAAACCATCTGCCGAAATCAAGATAACATAAGGTTTATCTTGTTGTTTGGCATCATTTACACGATTTTCGATTACGATTTGTTCTTCGATTTCTTGTGCATTTGCTGTAACTGAGAACGTTAAAACAATTGCAGAAAATATACTAAGTATTGATTTTTTCATGCCTCAAATTTAGAAAGTTTTATACTTAGAATGAATTAAAAAAATGTCAAATCTTATGAGAAAATTATTCAAAATTCTAACTCTTCTTCATCAACAACTTCAGAAATTCTTTTCCAATAAAAGGATTAATGATATGTTGAAACCCTTTTTGCAAGATAAAAACTGTAATTGTCGCATTAGTTTCTGGCGAATAAATCACATCTGTTCCCCACCAACCACCATGATAATAGGCATTGAATCCCATATCAAAATGATAAATTCCCAAACAATATTTCGATTGATCCGAAGGTAAAACATATGTTGACATCGAATCCAAAATTTGTTTATTCTGAATAATTTTCCCTTCAAACAAATACTGAAAAAACAGAGCCGATTCTTTCGCTGTCGAAGCTATTCCACCACCACCATACAAATCCCACGAAGGATCTAAATCATACGAATCCCACTTGTATTTATCTGCATATTGATGCGCAAGCGGAAGTGTTTTCGAAGGATATTTCTCCAAATCGATAAACCACGTTTGTGTCAAACCTAATTCTTTATACTTTAACAAATCTAGAATTACTTTGTAAAATGGTTGACGCGTTTTTTGTTCAATAATTTCTGCTAAAAGCAAATAATTGATATCACCGTAACTAAACTTTTCTCCTACTTTTTGTGGACTTCCGATTTCCATTGCTCGTTTTATTTGTTCCTCCTTCGTCCATTTATATTGCGGTCGCTGATTAACTAATTCAAAATACGCATCATCGACATAATCTTGTATTCCAGAAGTGTGCGACAACAAATGTTTGACTGTTATCGTATTCAAATCATAACCATCTTTTTCGAGCAATTGACGAGTCTTCTTAGACAATAAATTCTTGATCGATTGGTTAATTCTAACTTGACCTTTTTCTACCAAACGCAAAATTGCAGCAGCTACATAAGGTTTGGTATTACTTGCGATTAAAACCGGTTGTTGGCTGTTTAAAATTTCGTTGGTTTTAATATCCAAAACTCCTTTTGCATAACTCCACGAAATGTTTTGTTCTGGTGCTTCAACGTGAACAATAATTCCGACAGCGTTTTTATTTTTTTCGTAAATCGAATCTATTTTAGATTGAAAAATGGTTTGCAGCTGCGCAAATCCGATAAAAGGAATGAGTACAATATTGAGTAGAAGTCTTTTCTTCATTTAGTGTTATTTGATTTTAAAGATAAATAAAATCTTGAATTGTATGTGATACGCTTAACGTTTTAAGTTGTACGTAATATGTTTTACAAAGTGTAAAATTCGAAACACTAATCTCGTAACTCACGCAACTCATAAATCAAAAGAAAGCTAAGCAGGAATTACTAAACTCTTGCTTAAGAGTTCACCAACTCTTAGGTATCTTTTAACCAAAATAAAGGCAAGATTAAAAATCTTGCCTTTATTATTAAACTTACAAGTTAAAATCTATTTAATTTCAACACGAATTCCTTCACTTTGCGCACTCAATTCTGGTGCATACATATTTTGCATCGATGTAATTCCGTTCGAGAAATTACCTGCATTATTCGCTTTCAAATCATATTCGAAAACATATGTTCCTTTTCTCATGTAATCCGAAAAGAAATTAGTTGCAGCATCTCTTGTGCTTTCGTAATATCCAAATTCGCCTTTCCATTTGTAACCAGAAAGTACATTCACAGGTTCGAAACCACTTGCACGCATATCTTTGATGTGTACAAACTGCATGTTGCGATCAACAGAAATCTCTAATCGAACAGTTACAATATCACCAACTTTTATCGGTGTTGACGTTGTAATTTCTTTCAGAATTGGACCATTTGCAGAATTCGATTTAACAAATAATTTCTTGTTGAATTTAATTCCAGTTTCAGCAGATTTTATTTTATCTAAATCTTCAAAATATTGCCAATACATCGCTCCCCAAGCAACACCTGGAGAAGTTTTCGAAACTTCAACTTTACCCATTTCAGGTTTAATTTCTTCTTTGTTCCAAGAAGTTTTTACATAACCCGAACCAGCTTGCGCATTGTTATCTAAATCAATTTTTTGATTTCCGATCTTCACTTCAATTCCTTTCTCTGCATCTATCCAAGATTTTCCGAAATTCATTAAAGCATAAACCGCTTTTGTCGTTGCTTTTGTCGAATTCCACTGATTTGTTTGACGATTTTTCAATAACCAAACTTTCATTTCTTCGACAGATTTTTCATCTTTTGTTACCTCGTCAAATGCTTCGATTAACAACGATTGTGTTTCTACAGGCGCTTGATACCAAAACCAACCCGGTTGATTTTCTTTCCAATACATACCCATTTCATCCGATTCTACTGCTTTTTCTTTGATCGAATTGACTACAATCTTAGCAGCAGACTGCATTCCAAAACGATTCATCACAATTGCAGCCATTGCTTTTTGTTGCAACGACAACTCTAATTTTGTATCATTTAGATTCTTTAACATCGCTGTTTTCATTTCTTCCAATTCTTTCGACATCGGATAATCTTCTAAGAAAAACGAACGCGCATATAAATAATGTAAACCGTCTGAATACGTAACATCCTTGAATGATTTTTGATCTTTTTTGAACTCTTTGAAACGTTTTAAATTCTCATCATCAATAAACTGAATCGCTTTTTTGATTAATGGATTTACATCTATTTCAAATGCTTTGAAATTCACATCCATTTTCTTCATATTTCCGAAACCAGAAACAATATGCGTTGTGATATATTCGTTTGGACGACCACCGTCAAACCAAGCAAAGCCACCATTTGATTGTTGTTTATCCGATAATTTTTGGAAAGCCGATTTCATTTCCGTTTGCATTTGATTCAATTCAAATAAAACTGCAATTTGCTTCATTTGCTCTTCTTCGCTTTCTGCATTTTTCATCCAAGGCGTTTCTTCTAAAATGATATTTTTCAATTCTTGGTTCAATTGTAATTTTGATTTCAATTCACCTTTTTTGTTCCAATCATCAAAAACAGCTTTAATTTTTGGATTTGAATTGATCACTTTTTCTGAAATCATATTTCCATATAAACGCGAGAACACTTGCTCTGCACATTCGTAAGGATATTCGCGCAAATAAGGCAACGAGAAAACTGCATACCAAATCGGATTCGTTGTCATCTCGAATGTTAATTTGAAATTATCTAACGAAGTCGATTTATTGTTGATCATGTTATCAAATTGGAACGATTTCTTTTGACCTTCTTTCACATAAATCGGCAACGTTTCTGTCACCATCATACGATTTGTCAAAATTGGTAAAGCCGATTCTTCACCATCCGAAAAATCTCCAGCCGAAGCCACCACACGATACACAACTGCTTGTACATTTTTCGGAACATCAATTGTCCACGTCACTTGATCCGAGCTTCCTTTTGCAACAGAGAAATTCTGAACTGCATTTGTCAATTTGAATTGTGCATCAATTGGTTGATTGGTAAACGCATCAAACAACATCAATTTCGCAGAACCATTTAATACCTTATCTGATAAATTATTAATCTTAGACGAAACCGAAATTTGATCGCCTTCACGTAAGAAACGTGGCATATTTGGCACAACCATCAAGTCTTTTTGCGTACGAACATTTTGCTCCAAATAACCTGTTTTAAGGTCTGGCGTATGTGCAATTGCCATAAATTTCCATTCTGTTAAACTTTCTGGCGTAGTAAATTCTATAATAATATTTCCTTTTGCATCTGTTTTTAAGTTTGGATAAAAGAAGGCTGTTTCATTTAAATTTGTACGCGCTTTTACATTATCTAAAGTTGCGTTTGCCTCTTTTTTAGTTGTAATAATCACTACTCCATTTGCTCCTCTTGCTCCATATAAAGCAGTCGCCTCTTCTCCTTTCAATACATTCATAGACTGAATATCATCTGAATTAAGTTCTGGCATTATATCATACACAACTCCATCTACAACATAAAGTGCATTTGAAATTTCGGCAGAAGAAACTCCACGAACTGTTACATTTGCAGAAGCTCCAGGTTCTCCTGCTTGAGTTGAATAACCTAACGATTTCTTATCTCTTGTAATTCCTAAAGCTGTTACAACAGAACCTTCTAAACTTACATCAGCAGCAGCCCCCATTTGTACCTCAACATGAATTTCATTTTCTGATACTTCTTTTATTTTTACACCTGGCGCAACAGACTTCATCATCATACGATTCATGCGATATTGATTGAAACCAAAATCAAATAAATTAAGGTCTAATCCTGCATATCCTCTTGCATAAAAATCATAATTTGTACGATAATAAATTGCTCGAGATTGATTTGTTATATAAAATTGATATAGATTAAAAGGGTTATTTCTTCTTGAATTTGTAAAATCATACACATTAAAATCTAATGAATTTGACGCAAATTGATCCAACGAAGCGTCGTACATACTTGTTAAAACCTCAGCTGAAACTTTATCTTTATTTGGTCCTTCAATTTTTAGTTGCCATTTTTCTTTTGCACCTGGCGTCAATTTATCACGTAAAACTTCAGCCGTAACTTTCAGTTGTTTATTGGTAAACGGAACTGCCAAATTAAGACTTCCTGTTTGCACATCATTGAATTTCGTCATGGCATAATTCACATAAATTCCACCGCGATATTCTTCTTTAATTGGAATTTCGACTACAGATTTTTTACTCAAATCCAAAAAACCTTTCTCAATAATTGTTTGATTCGCCTCTACTTCATAATACACAAATGTATTTTTAGAACCCGATTTGAACTCAATTTTTGCAACATCTTTTGGTTCGAAAGTCAATTTATTAGGCGAAACTGCTAAAAGTGTTTTAATTGCATTTGCTTTCTTTTCATTCGAAACATAAATCAATTTATCCACTTCCACTTTTTGTGTTCCGTCCATCACAAAACCTTTTACAACATAATAACCTTCTTCTAAATTTGAAGCTTGATTAAATTTAATTTCATCAGAAATTTTTGTATCAAAATCACTTTCAAAAACCTTTTGATTTGTTGTCCACGTTTTTGGATTCATTTCGTCACCATAAGGTTCATTCGGAAATATTTTTTTGAATTCTTCTTTCGAATAAATATTATAATCTGTTGTAAATTTTTGACGACGAACTATTTCTTTTGGTGCATTTAACGAATAAATTTCGACGTGTCCTTTTCCATCTAATTTTTCATCATTCAAGTTTTTCACTTCAATTTTGAAAGCTTTCAAATCATCTACTTTAGCTTTCTCAGAAATAGCAATATTTAACGATATTCTTGTGTCTCCAACTTTTACGGAAGAAGATTCTGATTGCGTTTCTCCATTGATATCCGTTGCATTTACTTCAATAAAATAATTGTAGGTTCTTACCTCATCTTTCTTTTTCTCCGAAGCTGGTTTTGCTACAAATTCAAAGTTAAATTTTCCTTCCGCATCTGTTGTTGTATCTCCAAACGTAATTTCTTCTCGTTCTCCACGACCTGCTGGAATTGAGCGATACCAAGGCCAAAATGTAAAAATTTCTTGACGATAAACACGATACGAAACTTTAGCATTATCGATATTAGCACCAGAAAAAGCAATCGCCTTTCCTTCTACTTTTACCTTGTCGTTTAAACTATAAACACCTTTATTTTTCTCTATTTCTACTTTGAATTTTGGACGTTTATATTCTTCCACTTTGAATGAATAATAACCGTCTTCATTAATAGCTCTGATCGAAAAGTTACCTGTTAAAGCAGAACTTGGCAAAATAAAACTTCCATTTACAGATCCAAATTCATTAGTTGTTAAATCTATTTTAGAAAGCTCTTTATTGTTAACATCATATAAAGCAATCGTCAATTTAGAATTTGGAATGATATTTCGAGTTTTATCTTTCGATAAATAATAAATTCCTTTGAAATAAACCGTTTGTCCAGGACGATAAATCGCACGATCTGTGAAAATCTTGACAGAAGAATCATCATCTTCATCATCACGATCATAATCGTAGTAATACGTTGAATAAATAGTATGTTCGTCTTTCACACGATATTGAAGATTTCTCCAGCCCGAAGGAATTGTTATTATTCCATCTTTATCCGATGTTAAAGTTTTTGTTTCCTTTTTATTATAATTTGTCAAATTAGAAAACTCAACCGCAACATTACTTTCTGGTTTTCCAGTTTCACGATTCACAACCGACAATTTATCATTTAAAGAATTTATCGCATATTTCGAAACCATTACATCTAAATAATCAATATCGTCTTTTGTGTTGATTCTGAATTCAGAATTATTCGAAAAAAGGACAATATAACGACCAGATTTTAGTGGATTTAATTTAACAATTGTCGAATGATTTTGATAATCTTCAAACGATTTAACATCAATTGCATATTGATCAACAACCTTTAAACTATTCAGAAATTTTTGCGCTTCTGCAATTCTATTTTCGTTGTAAACATTTAACGCTTGTATTTTATCTTTTCCATCAAAACCTTCATTATAAGCGAAAATTCTCACAAAAACTTGCGACAAATTTTTATGCGTTAATTGAATTGGTGTATTCTGATTTTCGTTAATATATCGCTCTGCTTGTACACTTAATTCTTGCGATTTTATCTTCGAAACTAAATTATTTATATTCTCTAATTCCTCCGAATTTGGATAAAGCTTCGCAACTTTTTGTTGTAGTTCAAAAATCTTATTTACGTTCGCCAATTTATCTTCTTGCAAACCATAATAATCTGTCGCTAAAGTTGCATACACATAAGACGAATACCATGCTTTTGGATATTTTGTTGCTAAAAATTCTTTTTGTTTAATAATTTCTTGAACCGAAGTCGAACCTCGGTTTGAATCAATTAAAATCAATTCATTGTACAAAACAGCATTTTCGTTATTTTTTTGTTTATTAATCTCAACTAAATCAGAAAGCAATTGATTTGCTTTATCTTTTTCATCATTCTCATTCAGATAATTGATATAATTTCTTGCTAAAACATCATACAATGTTGGCGTTAAATCAAATTGTTGTTGCGCATTTTTCTTATCATTTGCAATATTCAAAATCATTTTATAATCTTGAGATTTTGCATTTATTAATTCATTTTTTGGTTGAATTGATTTCGAAAAATAATCATTAATTGTTTTCTTAAAAGTATCTTCTGTCCAAAATCTCACATCATTTGTAGCTTGATTTTCGACATTTGTACGACTATTGATTTTCCAACGATTTTCGTTGTAATACAATTGATATAACTCAGCTAAATATGAATAAACAATCGCATTATTTACAATTGATTTTTCATCTAAATCCTTTTTAAACAAATCAAAAACGAAGTTTACATCATCTGTTTCATCAGAAGTTGCGACTTTTATTTTTGCTTCATAAAACAAAGCTTTCAGATAACTTTGTTGATTATTTTGCTTTTTTGATAACGTTTTAAGTTCATCAATTTTTGGTTGGATAGATTTGAATTGACCATTTTGCATTTGTTGGTCAATTTCCTTCCACTTTTGATCAATCGTTGGGGATTGAGCCATAAGCATCGAATTGGTTAAAATTAATAATAAAAACAGTAGCTGTTTCATAGATTCTTTCTTTTATCAGTAGATGCAAGTTACGGAAAAATGGTTGGTTGAGGAAGTAAAAAAATTATCAAATGGTTTATATATAGCACAAAAAAAATCTGAATGTTGCCATTCAGATTTTTTGATATATAAGTTGATTAGTTGTAGTTTTTATAAATCGTCTACGTCTAAATCTTCGTCGATTTGTAAATCATTTAATTCAGCATCTTCTGCAAAATCAATATCTTCTTCATCGTCTAAATCAACCATCATGTCTTTTTTAGGCGCTTTAAGAGGCATTGAACCGAAACGGTAAACCGTTAATGGATAATTAAGAACAGCTGGTTTATCTTCTACAGAAATTAATTCAGCCACAAATGTCCACATTTCCATAAAATCATATACAAAAGCCATACGATCTCCTTGATTAGCAAAAGCTTCTTTGATATAAAAATCAGCCATTGTTTCATCAGTTCCATCATCAGACATATCCTCTAAAGGAATTTCTTTTGTTTGGTTTCCATCTTCATCTACTTCATAGAACGACGCCAACTCCTCACCTTGTAAACTAAAAGCACTAATAATACCTTTGTACAATGTGAATAATGTTTGCTTCTCTTTAATTTCTATGTCTCTAAAAACATCCTCTTTTGCATCAAGGAATACACGAATTTTATATATCACTTTCTAAATATTTTTCGGTTCCAAATTTAAATCTTTTCCCATATTAATTACAAATTCTAATGCAGAATTATAATTATTTTCTACTTCGCCTTCTAAAATTGCTTCTTTGATGGCATTTTTTAAGATTCCAATCTCTTTTCCTGGCTGAATATCAAATATTTCCATTATTTGTTCACCTGTAATTGGTGGTTGAAAATTACGTACTTTATCACGTTCTTCAACATCTTTTATTTTTTGTTCTACAACTTCAAAATTTTGTTTGAAACGTTTTTGTTTACGTTCATTTTTTGTTGTAATATCAGCTTTGCAAAGCGTAATTAAATCGTCGAAATCTTCTCCAGCATCAAACAATAATCTACGTAATGCCGAATCTGTAGCGTCGTCTGTTACAACAGCAATTGGTCGAGAACTCATCATGACTAACTTCTGAACATATTTTACTTGCGGTCCTAATGGTAATTTTAATCGTCTGAACAATTTTAATACCATTTTTGATCCAACAAATTCATGCGAATGAAATGTCCAACCTACATTTTTATCAAAACGTTTTGTTACAGCTTTTCCAATATCATGCAACAACGCTGCCCAACGTAACCAAACATTATCTGTGTTGACAGAAATATTATCAACGACTTCTAACGTATGATAAAAATTATCTTTATGTTTCTGACCTTCAACCTCTTCGATTCCTTTTAACGCAACCAATTCTGGTAAAATATGTTGCATTAATCCTGATTGTTCCAACAACAATAATCCGACCGAAGGTTTGTCAGTCATCATAATTTTCTGAAACTCATCCATTACGCGTTCAAAAGATACGATATTAATACGTTCTGCATTATCAATTATTGCCTGAAAAGATTTTTTTTCTATTTCAAAATCCAATTGAGCTGCAAAACGAATCGCACGCATCATACGCAAAGGATCATCAGAATAGGTAACATTCGGCTCTAATGGTGTTTTGATAATTTTATTATTCAAATCTTCTACTCCATTAAAAGGATCAATTAATTCGCCAAAATTCTCTTTATTCATCGAAATTGCCAATGTATTGATCGTAAAATCACGACGTTTTTGGTCGTCTTCCAACGTTCCGTCTTCAACATGTGGTTTTCGACTATCTTCTGAATAACTTTCTTTTCGCGCACCTACAAATTCCAAATCTGTGTCTTTATATTTGAACATTGCTGTTCCAAAACGTTTAAAAACTGAAACTTGTGATGTATGTCCTAATTTATTAGCCAATTCTTTAGCCAATAAAATTCCATTTCCAACTGTTACAAAATCGATGTCCTTTTTCTGACCACGATTCAATAAATAATCGCGTACAAATCCACCAACCACATAAGTTTCTTGATTAATTTCATCAGCAACTTCTGCTACATTTCTAAAAATTGGATTTGATACGGCTTCTAAGATTTTCATTCTGCAAAAGTATAAGTTTTGAAATAAAAAACTACTCTCTAATAACTTTTACTTCGTTATCTAGACCTAATTTAATTATCGTTGATGCAGTGAACTGAGGTACAAAGGTTTTTGTTTCATCTGGATAAAAGTCAACACGCTCTAAAATAGTAGGATTAACTTCCGAAAACACTTTTGGAGAAGATTCTCCTGATAAATTAGCCGATGTAGACACAATTGGTCCTCCTAATTTCCCGATGATTTTTTTACAAAACAAATCATCAGTCATTCGAATGGCAATTGTATTATCTTCTGCAATTAACGATTGTGGTAAACCTTTTGGATTATCGTAAATAATTGTAAGAGGTTTTTCGTTCAAATCAATCAAATCCCAAGCTAATTCTGGCACCTCAACAATATTTTGTAACATACGTGGAGAATCAACCAAAATAATCAACGATTTTGATGAAGGACGATTTTTTATCTGATAAATTTTTTCGATTGCAGCCTCATTCTTCGCATCACAACCCAGTCCAAGAATTGTGTCTGTTGGATAAAGCATTGTTTCTCCTTGTTTTAGTTTGGCTACAATTTCGTTTATATCTGACATTTTCTTTGTTTTATAAATTTGAGTGCAAAGGTATTATAGGAAAGTTGAATGAAGTCGATTTTCTTCGAAATATTATTTATCGCAAAATAGATTTTAGATTTCATAGACCTTTAGATATTCATTTGCCGCTTTATCCCAACTAAAACTTCCAGCTCTTTTGATATAAGCTTCTATAAAATAATCTGAATTTTGATTGTATTGATTTAACGCATCTTCCACTACATTTTTCATATATTCTGGTTCAAAATCATTCCAATAAAACGCATCTTTTCCACCAATTTCTGGTAAAGACGTTTTATCAGATAAAATAATTGGTTTTCCAAAGCTCATCGCTTCTAAGGGAGGCAAACCAAAACCTTCTCCAGTTGATGGAAATAAGAACGCTTCGCAATTTTGCATATAAAATTGCTTTGCTCGTTCAGAAACTTTACCTGATAAAAAAACTTGGTTTTCTAATTTTTCTTTAGCAATTAAATCTTTTATTTTTTGACCATAGGCATTCGTACAATTCCCAGAAATAATCAAATTAAAATCTGGTAAAAATTTCATCATTTTTACAAGTGATTCAAAATTTTTCTTTTCAAGAAAAGCTCCAATCGTATAAAAATAAGGTTTTGAAATATCTAATGGAGATTGAAAATCATCACAATTTATAATTTCTGAAATTGAATTTCCATTATAAATTATTGTATTTTCTATTCCCGAAATATCAAAATATTGCATAGTTTGTTTCTTTGCATATTCAGAAATAAATGTGATAACATCTACTCGCTTAATCTTTTCTTTAAAATATTTAATGTGATTTGGACTATAATCAAGCGAATTTTCTTCCATAAAATTAACATCATGAATCGTCAAAACATATTTTTTTGGTTTATGACAAGGTTCAACTTTTATATTTTGATTTAAGGAGTGCCAAACATCATACTTTTCACGCGTTCTGAAAAACGGATTGCGCATTAAACTATAATATTTTTTATAATGAAATTTAGTACCAAATTCAGTCCTTAAATCTTCAGGTTTTTTGTAAAGTAAATAAATTTGATCATCAAAATTTAATTTCGAAAGAGCTTTAATCAATTCGTAATTAAAAACTCCGAAACCAGTTGCACGATTCTTTAGATTATGAGATTCTAAAAGAATTTTTTTTACCATAAGTTAGGTTCTAAAATTTTTAAAAAACTTGTTTTAAGTTGTCCTTATTTTCAACAAAAATAGACATATCTTTGACAGATTAAAATGAAATATAGATTTTTTCTATATTAATTATAATATTTTGAAAAATGACACAGAAAATTGTCGTAAATAATAATTATCAAACTACGCAAACTGAAATCAAATCCATTATTGACAATTTTGACTTGATTGACGATTATATTGCAAAAGGCACAAGAAATTCTATCAAAAAAAAGACATTAAAATCGGGTAAAATTGCTACGATTAAATCATTCAAAATTCCGAATATTGTCAATAAATTTGTATATCGATTTTTCAGAAAATCAAAAGCTGAACGATCATTCTTATATGCTAATAAATTAATTGATTTAGGTTTTAAAACACCTACTCCAATCGCATATGTCGAAAATTTTAATACAATCTCATTTTTAAAAAGTTATTATTTTTGTGAATTAGTTACATCTGAAATAACTTTTAGAGAATTAGTTTTAGATATTAATTATTCAAATCGAAATGAAATCTTGAAACAATTTACAAAATTCACATTTGATTTGCATGAAGCTGGAATTGAATTTTTGGATCATTCTCCTGGAAATACTTTAATTAAGCAAGTTGGAGAAAATCAATATGAGTTTTATTTGGTTGATTTAAATCGCATGAATTTTCATAATTCAATGAGTTTTGATATTCGAATGAAAAATTTTTCTCGTCTAACTCCTCAAAAAGAAATGATAGAAATTATGGGAAAAGAATATGCGAAACTTATTAATAAACCAGAACAAGAAGTTATTAAAGAAATGTGGAATAAAACACAAGAATTCCAGCAAAAATTTCAAACAAAACAAGCTCGAAAAAAGAAATTAAAAGCCATGATTGGTAAAAAACAATAACAAAAAAGCAGATTTA